>NZ_JAQNCS010000018.1:0-56215 GCF_049472655.1 Deferribacter abyssi | reverse complement strand
ATTGGCATTAAGAATTGGATATGACAAAGCTGCTGAAATTGCTTATTATGCTTTTAAAAATAAGATGAAAATTAAAGATGTTGTGAAAGAAAAAAGAATATTATCTGAGAAGGAGATTGAAGAAATCTTTGATACTAAAAAAATGATTTAAGAATAAAACATAAAATTCAATGGCGTTATAAAGAAAACAATATTATCGGGTATAAAATAATATGAAGAGGAAGCTTTACAGCTACCTCTTCATAAGTTGCTATTTATTATTTTTCCAATAGGGCAGCATGTGCTGCGGCAAGCCTAGCAACAGGAACCCTATATGGTGAACAACTCACATAGTTGAGCCCAATTTTATGACAAAAATAAATTGATTCTGGATCACCACCATGTTCTCCACAAATACCTGTTTTTAAATCAGGTCTTGTATTTCTACCTTTTTTTACGCCTATTTCTACAAGTTGCCCTACACCGTTTTGATCAATTGAAACAAAGGGGTCTTCTTTATATATACCTTTTTCCACATAAAATGGTAAAAATTTTCCTGAGTCATCTCTTGAAAGACCAAGTGTTGTTTGGGTAAGGTCATTGGTTCCAAAAGAAAAGAATTGTGCATATTGAGCTATTTCATCAGCAGTTAGAGCTGCTCTTGGTAATTCAATCATTGTACCTACTAAATATTCTACATTTACATTATACTGTTCCATAACTTCTTTTGCTATACTATCTACCATATCTTTTAATATTGCGAGTTCTTTATAATGACCAACCAAAGGAATCATAATCTCTGGTTTTACTTTTATTCCTTCTTTTGTGCATTCGCATGCTGCTTCCATAATTGCATAAACCTGCATTTCATAGACTTCTGGATAGGTAAGTCCCAATCTACAACCTCTGTGTCCTAGCATAGGATTGAACTCTTTTAGTTCTTCAACTTTTTTTCTCAAGGCTTCTGCTGATATTCCAGAAGCTTTAGATATTTTTTCTATATCTTCTTCTGTGTGAGGTAAGAATTCATGAAGTGGTGGATCGAGCAATCTGATTGTTACAGGAAGACCATCCATAGCTTTAAAAATACCGATAAAATCTTCTTTTTGATATGGTTTTATTTTTTCTAAGGCTTTTATTCTGTCTTCTTTTGTATCACTTAAAATCATTTCTCTTACAGCATCTATTCTATTACCTTCGAAAAACATGTGCTCTGTTCTACACAACCCAATACCTTCAGCTCCAAAGTTCCTTGCAATTTCTGAATCTTTTGGAGTGTCCGCATTTGTTCTTACTCCTAGTTTTCTAAATTCATCTGCCCATTTTAATATTTCTGCAAATTCACCGGATAGTTCTGGCATAATAAGTTTTACTTGACCAAGTATCACTTCCCCTGTGGAACCGTTTATAGTAATAAAATCACCTTCTTTGATGATTTTGCCATTGACTTCAAATTGCTTGCTTTTCTCATCTATTCTAATTGCCCCACAGCCTGCGACACAAGTTTTTCCCATACCTCTAGCAACTACAGCAGCATGACTTGTCATGCCTCCTGTAGCAGTAAGAATACCTTCTGCTGCGTTCATTCCACCAATATCTTCGGGAGATGTTTCATTTCTAACTAAAATTACTTTTTCACCTTTTTCAGCCCATTGTTCTGCATCTTCAGCAGTAAAAACCACTTTACCAACTGCAGCTCCTGGAGAAGCCGGCAGACCTTTCGCTAAAATTTCGTATTTCTCATTAGGATCAATCATTGGGTGAAGAAGTTGATCGACCTGTTCTGGTTGAACTCTCAATACAGCAGTTTTTTTATCAATGAGCCCTTCTTTATACATATCATAAGCAATTTTTACTGCAGCACGAGCGGTTCTTTTACCACTTCTTGTTTGTAAAAGATAAAGCTTTCCTTTTTCTACTGTGAATTCTATATCTTGCATATCTTTATAATGTTTTTCAAGTTTTTGATATACTTCCTCTAACTGTTTAAAAACTTCTGGCATCAGTTCTTTTAGTTTTGCGATGGGTTCGGGTGTTCTAATACCTGCAACAACATCTTCACCTTGAGCATTTATTAAAAATTCACCGAAGAATTCTTTTTTGCCTGTTGATGGATTTCTTGTAAAAGCAACTCCTGTTCCTGAATCGTTACCCATATTACCAAAAACCATTGCAACAATATTTACTGCAGTACCCCAATCGTCTGGAATCTTATTGATTTTTCTATAGGTGATTGCTCTTTGGTTGTTCCATGATTCAAACACTGCATTGATAGCAAGTCTTAGCTGTTCCATCGTGTCCTGAGGAAAACTCTTACCAAGTTCTTCTTCCACAAGCTTTTTATAACGTTCTACGACTTCTTTCAAATTTTCTGCGTTAAGGTCTGTATCGTATTTAGCGCCATAATTTTCTTTTACTTCGTCGAGAACTCTTTCAAATTTGTTGTGTTCAATACCAAGAACAACATCGCAAAACATTTGGATGAATCGTCTATAGGAATCATAAGCAAATCTTTCATTGTTTGATATTTTAGCGAGCCCTTTTACAGTTTCGTCGTTTAGTCCAAGGTTTAAGATTGTATCCATCATTCCAGGCATAGAAACTCTAGCTCCTGATCTTACAGAGACAAGAAGAGGATTTGATGAATCTCCAAACTTCTTACCGACAGCTTCTTCTAGTCTTTTGAGAGCCTCTAATGCTTGTTCCCACATACCTTCTGGGTAGAGCTTATTATTTTTATAATACTCAATACATGCTTCAGTTGTAATAGTAAAACCTGGAGGAACGGGTATTCCTAAATTTGTCATTTCTGCAAGTCCAGCGCCTTTCCCCCCTAAAAGATTTTTCATATCTCCAGTGCCTTCAGCCTTACCATTACCAAAAAAGTAAACGTATTTTTTCATCCCTTTTACCCCCATTATATTAATTTTAATTTATGTAACTTAAATCTCCCACTTTGTTAAAGATGTGCTTTAATGATGCGAGTAGGGCAAGTCTATTATTTCTAATATTTTCATCTTTAGCTATAACTAGAACATTATCAAAAAAATTATTCACAGGTTCTCTGAATTCCAAAAGTGCATTTATTGCTTTGGAAAAATTTTCACTACTAATACAATCATCAATTTCTTTTTCTTTTTGAATCATTAAAGAATGCAATTGTTTTTCTGCTTCTTCTTTGAAAAGGTTGGGGTTATAATTTTTTGATTTCCAGTTGTTTTTTTTCAATATGTTAGAAATTCTTTTAAAGCTTGTAGATAGAATTATAAAATCATCTTTTTCTCTAACTTCATTTAATGCTTTAGCAGCTTTGAACATAACAACAATATCAGAAAAATTATTTGCAGCTGCATCAAAGATATCACTTCTAATACCGTATTGTGAATGTGCTATCTGCTTGCTTCTAGTAAAGATAAATTCTTTCACAAGATTTAAGATATCACTTTGGTTAAAGTTAAGTTTTCCTACATAATTTTCCATTGTAACAGTGATTAGTTCATTTATATCTAATTTGTAATTTTTGTTTAAAATTATATTTATAATGCCGATAGCACTTCTTCTTAAAGCATATGGATCGTTATTACCTGAAGGGGTAAGACCGATTATAAAACAACCAACAATGGTGTCGATTTTGTCAGCAATTGATACAAAAGAACCTTCATCAGTTTTTGGGAGATCATCCCCAGCAAATCGAGGTAAATAATGTTCAAAAATTGCTTTGGCTACTATTTCATTTTCACCTTGAATAAGAGCATATTCTCTGCCCATTATTCCCTGTAATTCTGGGAATTCGTATACCATTTCAGTCATCAAATCCCCTTTGCATAGGTATGCAGTTCTATCTGTTGTATCTATTACTGATGGGTTTAATTTTTTGGCAAGATAATTTGCAATTTTTCTGAATCTTTGCATTTTTTCATAAGATGTTCCAAGTTTTTCTTGATAAATTACGCTTTTCAATTGTTCAACTCTTTCAGTCAAAGGGATCTTTTTATCATTTTCAAAGAAAAACATGGCATCATTTAATCTTGCTTTTAACACTCTTTCGTAACCTGTCCTAATCAAAGAATCGTCTTTTGGCTTAGTATTTGAGATGCCTACAAACTTATTTGTTATTTTGCCGTTTTCGTCCACGACATAAAAATACTTTTGATGATTTTTCATTGAAGTTATAAGTACTTCTTTGGGTAGTTGTAAAAAATTTTCAGGAAAGTGTCCCATAACTGGATAGGGATACTCTACCAAGTTAGTTACAGTATTAAGAAGTTCTACGTCAACAATTACATTACCTAAAGTTTTGAGGGTGTTGTTTATAATTTTTTTTCTATCCTCAAAATCTATTATGACAAAAGCATTGAGTAATTTTGTTTTATAATCGTTAAAACTTGAAATGGCTATTTTTTCATTTCCCATGAATCTATGACCGTATGTATGATTTGAAGCTTTGATTCCGTCTATTTCAAACGGTAAGACTTTACCATTGAAAACGGATAAAAACCAATGTACAGGTCTTGCAAATCTGAATCTCTTAGTACCCCATTTCATACTCTTAGGAAACGGGATAGTTTTTATTATTTTAACGATTAAATCTGGTAATATTTTTGTGGTTTCTTTTCCCTCCACATGTTTAATACCTGCCAGATATTCACCTTTTTCTGTTGATATTTTTTTTAGTGAGTTTATATCAAGGCCTTTTGATTTTGCGAAGCCTAACCCTGCTTTAGTGAGATTACCGTTTTCATCATATGCAATATTTGCGGGTGGGCCGACTATTTGTTCTTGTAAATCCATCTGTTTATCTTCAATGCCGTTTATGAAAAGATAAAGTCTTCTTGGTGTTCCTCCAGAGATAATACTGTCAAATTTTATTCTGTTTTTTCCCAATTCTTCAGCTGTTTTATTTTTCAAATAATCGGCTGCTGGATTTATAAATGATGCTGGAATTTCTTCTGTACCAATTTCCAAGATATAAAAAGACATAATACCCCCTATAATACAGTTTGAAATGTTATATATTAGAGGGGAGCAGTTTTTCAAGGAAAAATTTTTTTCATAAACAATTTTAAACAAGGCTTTACAAAAAAAGGGTGGGATGACTCCGTAAATTTTTTTTGTAAAATGGAAAAGGAAAGATATAGAGTCAACTAGTAAAGTTACTCATTACTAAAAAAGTGTTTTGATACGTTAGTGAAGGCTTATGAATTTCATATAAACAGCTGGATTTAAGACCAGCTGTTTATATAAATCTGTAATGTAGTGATTTTTCTAATTTGATTATTTTGTTTTTGTTTTGTAATAACTCAAAAAGACTATCATAGGTGCCGTTTAAAAATGCTTGTCTATTTGTTTCTTTTATTTCAAAATTGTAATTTTTGCCTTTAATACTTAATAATTTTTTTTCCAAATCAATGAGGCATTCTGAGCTAGGGTCAGTTTCTACAATAAATTTTATTTCTAGTATTCTTTTTTTAGGCAAAGTTATACACACGATTCCTAAAGTAGTTGCATTTCCTAGAAATATTTCGGCAAAACTTTCTGCAATGATAGCATCAAATCCAGCTCTTTTTATTGCTTGTGGGGCGTGCTCTCTTGATGATCCGCAACCAAAATTGTTTCCGGTTAGAATAATATTTGCACCTTTGTATTTTGGATTATCAATGGGGTGATTTAGGTGTTTGCCTTTGTTGTCAAACCTTTCATCATAAAATACAAATTTTCCGAGTCCGTCAAATGTCACGCATTTGAGATATCTTGCTGGAATAATTCTGTCTGTGTCTATATCGTCTCCTAGTATTGGTACAATTCGTCCACTTATTTTCTTTATTGAACTCATGTTCATAAAATTCCTCCTGAATTATTTTGCTAATGTGTGTAAGTGGAAATGAAAACGTAAGACAAGTAATAAGCATTTTTTGATTTCATTTTCATATCCACTTATTTAATGTTAAAAACTTCTCTTGCATCAGATATATAGCCAGTTATTGCTGCTGCGGCTACCATAACAGGGCTCATTAACAATGTTCTCCCTGTTGATGAGCCCTGTCTTCCTTTGAAATTTCTGTTTGAACTAGATGCAGAAATTTGGTCTCCTATAAGTTTGTCAGGATTCATCGCAAGGCACATTGAGCAGCCAGGGTTTCTCCATTCAAAACCAGCATCTAGAAATATTTCATGTAAACCCTCTTTTTCTGCTTGAAGTTTTACCCCCATAGACCCAGGGACAATAAATGCCTTAACATGTTTTGCAACTTTTTTACCTTTTATATACTTAGCTACTTCCCTCAAATCTTCTATCCTACCGTTTGTGCAACTACCTATAAAAGCTACATCAATTTTGACATTTTTAATAGGCATTCCAGGTTTAAACTTCATATATTCTAAAGCTTCTTTTTCTCCATCATTTTTAGGTTCAGGGATTTTTTCTAAAATTGATATACATTGTTCTGGGCTGATGCCCCATGTTACCATTGGTTCAATATCATTTGCTTCAAACTGTTTTACGTCATCATAATCTGCATCTGGGTCTGATTTGATGTTTTCCCAATAGCTTTTTCTTTTTTCCCATTCACTATTTTTTGGGGCGTATTCTTTTCCTTTTAAATAGTTGTATGTAATTTCATCAGGATTTATATATCCAACTCTTGCTCCACCTTCGATAGCCATATTACAAACGGTCATTCTTCCTTCCATTGAAAGTGATTCTATGGCTTCTCCTGCAAATTCATAGGCAAAACCTATACCACCTTTTACCCCTAGTTTTTTTATGAGATATAATATAATATCCTTAGCATAAACGCCTGGCTTGAGCATTCCGTTTACTTCGATACGTCTTACTTTCAATGGTGTCATAGCTAATGTTTGTGTAGCAAGAACGTCTCTTACTTGTGATGTTCCAATACCGAATGCAATTGCACCAAAGGCTCCGTGCGTAGCAGTATGAGAATCTCCACATGCTATCGTCATTCCTGGCTGTGTTAATCCTAATTCTGGACCTACAATATGAACGATTCCTTGTTTGCCTGTTTCTGGTGAGAAAAATTTTATACCAAATTCTTTTGTATTTTTTTCGATGGCTTGCATCATTTCTTCAGCGAGGGGGTCTTTGAAAGGTCTAGAAGTGTCATCTGTTGGTATAATATGGTCGCATGTGGCAAATGTTCTTTCAGGAAATAAAACTTTTAGACCTAATTCACGTAACATAGAGAATGCCTGGGGACTTGTAACTTCATGTATTAAATGGAGACCTATAAATAACTGATCTCTACCACCAGAAAGTTCTGCTACTTTGTGGATTTCCCAAACTTTTTTCAGTAACGTTTTTCCCATTATTTCTACCTCACTTAATTTAATTGTTTTTCAATAATTAATGTATAAAATAAATTTTAGATTATATCAATACTAAGTTTAATTTTACTGTATAAAGTTTAGTTATAATAGAAATAACGTTTTGGTATATATCTGTTTATAAATATGTTTTTGTAGTATTATAATTTCGAAGATAAAGTGCTTTTTGCTTTTGTTGTTATTTAATTTCTATTTGTAGATTTTGACAAGATTTCATAAAAAAAGTGTTTTTTATAAAAAAACTCTTGATTTTTTTGTTGTAGTTTATATATATTACTCTGCTAGCACTCGACAAGGTTGGTTGCTAATAATAAAAATAGAGGAGGTAACCATGGCAAACATCAAACCACTTCAGGACAGAGTTCTTGTTAAAAGGATTGAAGTAGAAGAAAAAACTGAATCAGGTATAATTATTCCAGATACTGCAAGAGAAAAATCACAAGAGGGAGAGGTTATTGCAGTAGGGCCAGGGAAAGTTTTAGAAAATGGAACAAAGATTGAGCTTACAGTTAAACCTGGCGACAGAATTCTTTTCAGTAAATATGCTGGGACTGACATTAAAATCGATGGTGAAGAATATCTTATCATGAGAGAAGATGATATTCTTGGTATTATTGAGAAATAATTAATTTAAAGAATACAAGGAGGTGATGATATGGCAAAATCAATTACATTTGGTGAAGAAGCAAGACAGGCTATTTTAAGAGGTGTTGATAAATTAGCAGATGCTGTAAAAGTAACACTTGGACCTAAAGGTAGAAATGTTGTTATTGAGAAAAAGTTTGGTTCTCCTCTTGTAACAAAAGATGGTGTAACCGTTGCAAAGGAAATAGATCTTAAAGATCCGCTAGAAAATCTTGGTGCTCAAATGGTGAAAGAAGTAGCTTCTAAGACAAGTGATGTTGCTGGTGATGGTACTACTACAGCTACTGTTTTAGCACAAGCAATTTATAAAGAAGGTATGAAGAACGTTGTTGCTGGTGCTAATCCAATGGAAATTAAAAGAGGTATTGATAAAGCAGTTGATGCTGTTGTAAAAAAGCTTCAAGAAATTTCTAAGACTATTCAAGATAAAAAAGAAATTGCTCAAGTTGGTACAATTTCTGCAAACAATGATGAAGAAATTGGTAACATAATAGCTGATGCTATGGAAAAAGTTGGAAAAGATGGAGTTATCACAATTGAAGAAAATAAAACTACAGAAACAGTACTTGAAGTAGTTGAAGGTATGCAGTTTGATAGAGGATACTTGTCTCCATATTTTGTTACTGATCCTGATAATATGGAAGCAGTACTTGAAAATGCATATATTTTAATTCACGAAAAGAAAATTTCTAACATGAAAGATTTACTACCAATTTTAGAGCAATTAGCAAAACAAAATGCTCCATTCTTAATAATTGCTGAAGATGTTGAAGGTGAGGCTTTAGCAACATTGGTAGTAAATAAATTGAGAGGAACACTTAACTGCTGTGCAGTAAAAGCTCCTGGATTTGGTGATAGAAGAAAAGAAATGTTGAAAGATATTGCAATTTTAACTGGTGGTCAGGTGATTAGCGAAGATCTAGGTTTGAAACTTGAAAATGTAAAACTTAGTGATCTTGGTAGAGCTAAAAAGATTGTTGTAGATAAAGAAAATACAACTATTGTTGAAGGTGCTGGTAAACCAGAAGATATCCAAGCTAGAGTAAATCAAATCAAAAAACAGATTGAAGAAACAACAAGCGATTATGATAGGGAAAAACTTCAAGAAAGACTTGCTAAGTTAGTGGGTGGTGTTGCAGTTATTAAAGTTGGTGCTGCAACAGAAACTGAGATGAAAGAAAAGAAAGCAAGAGTAGAAGATGCATTAAATGCTACTAAAGCTGCTGTAGAAGAAGGTATTGTTCCTGGTGGTGGTGTGGCTCTTATTAGGGCACTTACAGCTCTTGAAGAATTGAAACTTGAAGGGGATGAAAAGATTGGTGTTGAAATAATCAGAAAAGCTCTTGAATATCCTCTTAGACAAATTGCTGAGAATGCTGGTTTTGAAGGTAGTGTAGTTGTAAATAGAATCAAAGAGGAAAAAGATGTTAATTTTGGTTTTAATGCAGCTACAGAAGAATATACAGATATGATAAAAGCTGGTGTAATTGACCCAACTAAAGTTACAAGAAGTGCTCTTCAAAATGCTGCTTCAGTAGCAAGCTTGATGTTGACAACAGAAGCGCTTATTACAGAAATTCCTGAGAAGAAAGAGGCTCCAGCTGCGGCTCCAGGAATGGGTGGTGGAATGGATATGATGTAATTTGTCTGTTTAAATGTGTGTTAAAAAGCCGGGCTAAAGCCCGGCTTTTTTGTTTGCAACTTGTTTACAATAAATATTATTATTTTTTTAATTCAAATATAAGATTAAAAAAATTCGTTTTATGTTTTTTCAATATTGGACATATTCTCTGTATAAGAAAATTTAATTTGTATTCAATTATATTAATAAAGTGCTTAGTTATGTTATACTGAGATCTTGAAAGTAGCCATTTGTCATTCAATGTAGGTTGTGGCATAATGAATTTTTGAAAAATTATAAAATTTGTTTGGTTTGTAATATTCGTTAAATTTTACTCTTCTTTTTACAAGCCCATAATAGATACCGGCATCATTAGTCTCATTTATCATTGTACAGCCAATTATAGTATTGTCATCGTCTAGGAATATTTTTCTAAAAATATTTCCCTGTTTATTGTAATATGTAACGGTTTTTACATCTTCTTTAAAATAACCTACTACTGCTACCTCAATACCAAATACCTCAGTAGTGTTGTTTTTTAGGCTACCTTCATATGCTTCGTTTAAACTTAATATATGTTTTGCTGCTATTCCTCCGTGTTCTACCGCGGTAATCCAGTTGCCTTGAGTGGTATCTTCTTTTGTAATGAAATCAAAATCTTGTGCAATATCTCCTCCAGCATAAACATTTTCTATATTTGTTCTGCAATATTTATCCACTTTAATTCCCCATCCGATTTCAAGAGGTGTTTTTTCGAAGAGTTTAATATTTTGTGAGACACCTTTACCGATGATAGCAAAATCCACATCAATGGATGTTCCTGATTTAAGAGTAATGGTTATTTTGTCATTTTTCTCGTTTGTAGAAACTATGTCATCCTTTTTATAGATTTTTACCCCTGCTTTTAACATGGCTTCTTCTACAAATTGAGAGGCTTCACTATCTATAACTCGTGAAAATACCCTATCTGAAGAAATTATTAAATGTTTATCTATTTCGTTTTTCATGTGTGAAAGTAAAGGTATTGTAACAAGGCCTGCACCGAAACCTGCCACCGATTTTGCATTGTTAAAAAAATAGTGGAGCTTATCAGCATCGTCCAAGTGTCTGAGGTTTAGGATTTTATCAGATTCAAAGCCCGTTCTTTTAGCTTCTGCTCCCAAACCGATAAAAAGATAGTTGTAAGTGATTTCGTTCCTTTTATCAGTAGTAACAACTCTTTTTTCAAAATCTACATTTATAACTGCTTCTCCAAGAATTGTGTCTACGTTAATTTTTGAATAATATTCTTTATCAACAATGAATATTCCATTTCTATCCGTTTTCCCTGAAATATAATAGGGGGTAAGTACTCGTGAGTAAGCAGCATATTCTTCTCTGTCTATCAAAAGTACAGATAGGGATTTATTATATTTTCTTATTGTATTAATGAAACTTAAGCCTGCTGCGCTGTTACCTAAGACTACAATATCGTATTTTTTCATTTCATCCTCCGGGATATCCTGTACCACCAATAATATATAGTGTAATAATATCGTTTTGATTAATGTGCAAACTTAAATCTTTTGTGTATTTCCCATTAACTAGAATTTGAAGATATTCGTTTTCCATATCTTCTTTTTCCATAATACGTTGCAAAATGAGGCTTAACTTACCCTCATAATTAAGAAAAATTTTTTCACCATATTTTTTTTGAAGTAAACCAATAAATTTTAAAAGGGGCATAGGGAGTACCCTATGCCAAATCCAATTCTTTTAATTTTTCTTCGGTTGGAATACCATTATTTGACCAACCACGAGCTTCATAATATTTTGGTAACATTTCGGAAAGTTTTGCTACACTACCTTTATGAGGGCCGTCAGATACAGGTTCTTCAAGAATTCTCTTTGGTAGTGTATCCTGCTTTGGATCGATTCCTGCTTTTAAGTTAAAAAGTCTTTCAAGATTCCATACTCTTTCTCCGCACTTAACATAGTATTCTTCGGGATAGTTAAATCCGATTGCTGCATTGAGGAAATCCGTCACTTGAGTTGCTGTGATTGCAAAGGTTGTGAAAAGGCAGATACCACTGGAATCCACTAAGGATGTTACATCTTGAAAAGCTTTACACCATTCGGCTTTTCCATCAGTGGATGTTGGATCTAGTTTTTCGGGGATACCTAATATTTCCGGAGATATGAGATATCCTCTTACATGGCAAGCTCCTCTGTTATTTGTAGCATAGTTTATTGCCATACCTTGAGCCACTCTTCCGTCATAGGCAGGGAACTCGAGTTTTTTTACAGACATAGAATAGTAAGTATCTCCATACATCTCAGATAACTTATAAGAACCTTCAGCTAATTTATCGCCAAAACCTTCTCTCTTAGCCATCTTTTCTATCATAGTAACAAGAACTTCGGGGTCTCCAAAGCGCAAAGGCATATCAACATCAGTATCGGGGATAAGCCCCTTTTCGTACATTTCCATAGCACATGCAAGGGTGGCTCCTGCTGTTATAGGATCCATGCCGTATTCGTTACAGATATAATTTGCTTTCGTTACTGCTTTAAGGTCGTTGATACCACAATCAGCCCCCAATGCCCAGATAGTTTCATATTCTGGACCTTCTTTAACCACTTCTCCTACTAACTGAGTGACTCTACCGCAGCCTATAATACAGCCCATACAGGCCTTGTTTCTTTTTAAATAAGTTTGGGCTAGTTTTTCTCCTGAGATATTCTGAGCTCCTTCAAAAGTATCAAATTGGAAGTTATTGGTTGGCAATAATCCGTTTTCATTAATTACATTGACAAGCACTGCGGTACCATACAATGGAAGCCCTTGAGAAGTAACAGGAGCTTCTTTCATTAGTTTGTAAGCATTAAAAGCTGCATTTCTAAATTCATCTCTTTTGGCAATTTTTACACCACCTGTACCTCTTATAGCTATTGCTTTTAGGTTCTTGCTTCCCATTACAGCTCCAACTCCACTTCTGCCTGCGGCTCTATGTTTGTCATTCATAACACACGCAAATTTTACGAGTTTTTCTCCTGCAGGGCCTATGGAAGCAATTTTTGCATCACCATGAAATTCTTCTTTAATGATGTCTTCTACTTCATCTGTGGTTTTTCCCCATAAATGTGAAGCATCTCTAATTTCAATGTTTTGGTTATAAATTGTAACGTAAACAGGCTTATCAGCTTTACCTTCAAATATTATCATGTCAAATCCTGCATATTTCATTTCAGATGGAAAGTAACCGCCTGAGTTGGATGAAGCAATAGTTCCTGTTAAAGGTGCTTTGGTAATTACCATATATCTACCGTTTGCGGCACCATATGTGCCTGTAAGGGGACCTGTCGCCATAATAAGCTTATTGTCAGGAGATAGAGGTTCCACATCTGGAGACACTTCTTCGGTGAAGTATTTTACAGCAAGTCCTCGCCCTCCTATAAATTTTTTAGCCCAATCATAATTCAAGTTTTCGATCTTATATGTTTTATCTGTTAAATTTACTCTCAATATTTTACCAGTCCATCCACCAAACATATTACACCTCCAAGTTTCCTTCTTTTAATACGTTTAGAAATTTTTTTATTTTACTTCTAGTAGGAGTGTCTTCTTCGGAATAGGTGAGGCAACCTGTTGGACAAAAAGCTACACATTCAGGATAATCGTCACCGCAGAGGTTGCACTTATCAACTTTATTTTTCCATGGAGCATATTTTATCATTCCAAATGGACAAGCACTGACACATGTTCTACATCCTACGCATCTATCATCAATTACTGTTACAACTCCAGTTAAAGCATCTTTTACTATAGCGCTTTTTGGGCAAGCTTTAAGACACCATGGGTCGTCACACTGCATACATGTTGCTGTGATAAATACTCCTTCTTCAAGATAAACTTCATTAATAATTCTTGATTTTGCTGGCGAAAATTCACCTGTGTGTTTAAATGAACATGCCAGTTCACATGTTTTGCAACCTATACACTTTTCTGGTTCTACTCTGATTAGCTTTTGCATGGCAAACCTCCTTATTGACAAGAATAACAAAATCTAAATAATATTATAACATAGAAATGATGAGTTTGCTGAAATTTAATAGATATTTTCATAAAAATATTTTAAAACACGTTAGCTTTTTTCTGGATAGCGATAATTATTTTTTTTATAAACAATTAGAAAACTTGTTTTATTGTACATTTTTTAAATGTAACTTATTAACATCGAGCTTTTTGGATAAAATATTTAGTTGGGTTAAACGATGTCCACCACAGGTAAGTGTTTTAATAAGGCAAGAATACGTTAGATATACATATTTTCCTTTATGTTGGGAGAATATCGTTTTTATAAAAAGAATATTAGCACAGTTTAAGAAAAAAAGTGTTTATGAATTAGCGGCAGGGAATGGTTGGGTGAGCTATTATTTAAATAGAATGGGATTGAAGATTGATAAGGTGGTTGATGATTTTTCATGGGAAAAATTGACTGAAACGGAAAAACCTATAAAAGTTCATAAACAGGATGCTATTAAAACAATAAAAGATGAGAATCCTGATGTGGCATTTATAAGTTGGCCGCCTCCTGAAGATGATTTTCTTATGAATTGTTTTGATGTGGTGAAAGAAAAAAATTATCTTGTTATTATTGCAGATAAAAATTTTAAAGTATCTGGTAATAAGATTTTTTTCAAAGAAAATAATAAATATTTATTGATGAAGAAACACCTCCCATATTCTTTTCCTGGTTTCCAAGATGTTCTATATATTTATAAGAAAGATTAGAGGTAAATAATTGCTGTTGAAAAACAACTAATATTTTGATATTTTTTTTGCAAAAATAGTAGTATTACGGTAATGGACTTTCCAAGAAACACCTCAATTTTATTAAGAGATTAGGAGAGATAAAAGAGATATTTCGTGAACTTTATCATCTTTTATCTACCTGGTTTTTGTATTGATATTGGGGCAATTCATGAGTTGCCCCAATTAGTTATCGAGTCCTTCGAATCTTAAGTCAAATCTGTCTAAATTTACAATTTTATTCCACGCTTTTATAAAATCGTAAATAAATTTTTCCTTAGCATCGTCACTGGCGTAAACTTCGGCTACAGCTCTCAATTCATCATGATGACCAATTATAAGGTCGACTCTTGTCGCTTTGAACTTTAAATTACCACTTTTTCTGTCATAACCTTCAAACAAATAGCGGTTTTCATCAACTTGTTTCCACTCTATTTTCATATCAAGAAGATTTACAAAAAAATCATTGGTAAGCACACCAGGTGTATTTGTAAGTACACCATAGTTAGAATAATTATAAACAGCTCCTAATACTCTCAAACCACCAATAAGTACAACCATTTCCGGTATTGTAAGAGTAAGTAGGTTAGCTTTGTCCACCAGAAAGTATTCTGGTGTAGTGTAAATGTCGTTTTCATCAAATCTATTACTATATTTGAAATAGTTTCTAAAGCCATCGGCAAAGGGTTCTATTTCTTTGTAAAAGTCTACTTCTATTTGCTCTTGTGTTGTATCTATTCTTCCCGGAGTTACTGGAACTTCCACATTAAATCCTGCCTTCTGAGCTGCTTTTTCTATTGCTGCACATCCTCCAATAATGATAAGATCTGCAATAGAAACTCTCTTATTGCTTCCTTTAGATTTTTGCTCGTTATTGAATTCCTGCTGAATTTTTTCATAAAGTACAACTATTTGCTTTAAATCATCTGGATGATTTACTTTCCAATTATTCATGGGATAAAGTCTTATTTTTGCTCCATTAGCTCCTCCTCTCCTGTCAGAATCTCGATAGGTTGAGGCAGAAGACCAAGCGGTATAAACAAGCTGTGAAACGGTAAGCTCAGTTGAAAGTATTTTTTCTTTTAGTATATTTATATCGTTATGATCAATTGGGTCATAATTCCACTTAGGCATAGGATCTTGCCATATAAATTCATTTTTTGGAACATATGGACCAAAATAACATTTTTTAGGTCCCATATCCCTATGGGTAAGTTTGAACCATGCCTTAGCAAAGGTTTTTTCAAATTCTTTTGGTTTTTCAAGAAAAGTTTTTGCAATTTTTGAATATATTGGATCATATCTTAAGGCAAGATCAGCTGTTAACATCTTTGGTTTGTGCATTTTGCTAGAATTGTGAGCATCGGGTATAATTTCAGGAGCATCTTTTGCAACCCATTGGGGTTTACCGTCAGGGCTTTTTTCCAGCTCCCATTCATATCTGAAAAGAAATTGTAGATATTGTATCCCAAATTTTGTAGGAGTTGAAGACCATGTAACTTCAAATCCTGAAATGTAAGTGTCAGAGCCTTTTCCATGTTTATAATTATATTTCCAACCGAGTCCTTGATGCTCAGGTGTTGAAGAACTAGGATCAGTGCCTAGAAATTTATTAGGACCAGCTCCGTGGCATTTTCCAAATGCATGACCTCCAGCTATTAATGCAACTGTTTCTTCATCATTCATTCCCATTCTTGCAAAGGCAAGCCTGATTTCTTTTGCAGATTCAACTGGATCCGGATTCCCCTCTGGACCAGCAGGATTTACATAAATTAGTCCCATTTCTGTTGCAGCATAAGGTTTTTTAAGCTCATTATCTTTAAAACGTTCTTTACCTGTAAGCATTTTTTCTTCAGGTCCCCAGTCAGTGCTTTCATCAGGTTCGTATATGTCTTCTCTACCTAGAGAAAATCCCATAATTTCCATACCCATATCTTCTAATGCTACTGTGCCAGCAAGAATAATAAGGTCTGCCCATGAAATTTTTTTTCCGTACTTCTTTTTTATTGGCCATAATAGTTTTATTGCTTTGTCGAGTCCTATGTTGTCAGGCCAGTTTATTCTTGGTGGAAAGCGTAGACTTCCGTTTCTTGCCCCACCTCTTCCATCATGAATTCTATAACTTCCTGCACTATGCCATGCAAGTCGGACAAAAAGTGGACCATAATGTCCAAAATCAGCAGGCCACCAGTCCTGATTTTTTTTCATCAGTTCTTTTAAGTCTTTTATCAATGTATCAACATTAAGATTTTGAATTTCTTTGATGTAATTGTGATTTTGTCCATAAGGATGCCAGTTTGGACAGTTTTGTTTAAGGATTTTTAAGTTCAATCTTTGTGGCCACCAATCAGTAATCCATCTTTTTCTGAGATTTTTTTCATCTTTCATATTTTACCCCTTTATATACTATTGCTTATTTAGTTTTGTATAAAACTGCGCTAATTTAATTTAACTCCTTTACTGTTTGTATGTTATTAATAGATTGCATTTATTTGTAATGTTGTCCAATTATTAATTTTTAAGTTAATCTGAATATGTTTTCTCGCATCCTTTTATTTAAGTTTAATATTTTAATTGCGTTTTGTCTACTTAATATAACTGTTTAAACAAAATTTTAAAAAATATTTTTATTAGACAGTTAGTGTAAATATATCATAAAGAGTGTTTATGTTTTTGTGTGAAAAACTATTTCAAGCAAATAATAAAGTATAACTTCTTGAAATTTATGTATTAATTATATTAGTAACCAAAAAAATAGGGTGACTCCAGGGGTAACAAAGTATTGACATACATCCTTGCATTATTATTATACGAATCTTAATAAATTTCTGAGAGGTCAATATGTTGGATAAGCTATTTAAGCTTAAAGAAAATAATACCGATGTAAAAACTGAGGTTATAGCTGGTATTACCACATTTATGACGATGGCTTATATCATTTTTGTAAATCCTGCTATCCTTTCTAAAACTGGTATGGATTTTGGTGCTGTAATGATGGCTACAGTTCTTGCAGCGGGTTTATCTACTATTTTGATGGGATTGTTGGTTAATTATCCTTTTGCCTTAGCTCCTGGGATGGGATTAAATGCTTATTTTACTTTTACAGTAGTTATGCAAATGGGGTATGCCTGGCAAACAGCTCTTGGTGCAGTGTTTTTATCAGGTATTATTTTTCTACTTTTAACCTTTTTAAAAGTAAGGCAAATTATAGTTTATTCAATTCCTGATAATTTAAAGGTAGCTACAGCAGGTGGTATAGGATTATTTATTGCATTAATAGGAATGAAAGAGGCTGGTATAGTTGTAGATAACCCTGCTACGCTTGTTTCTTTAGGTAATATTACAGAACACTCTCCATTACTCACCATTATAGGTGTAATAATAATAGGGGCACTTATAGCAAGAAGAGTGCGTGGTGCTATTTTGATTGGTATTATATTTATATGGATTTTAGGGATTATTTTGGGATTTGCAAAGTTTAAAGGTATTGTTGGGATGCCGCCTGATATTTCTCCTGTTTTGTTTAAGCTTGATATAAAAGATGCGTTGAACATCGGTTTTTTTGGAATAGTTTTTGCCTTCTTATTTGTGGATCTTTTTGATACAACTGGTACATTAGTAGGGGTTGCTAAACAGGGTGGTTTTATAAAGGAGAATGGAGAATTTCCTAGGGTAAATAAAGCATTATCTATCGATGCTATAGGTACGGTTGCTGGCAGTTTGTTAGGGACATCAACGGTTACCACATATATAGAGAGTGCTTCAGGTATTGCCGAAGGTGGGAAAACCGGGCTCACAGCTGTTACTACTGGAGTTCTGTTTTTGCTTTCAATGTTTATAGCTCCTCTTGCAGAGTCAATCCCTCCTTTTGCTACTGCACCAGCCTTAATTATAGTAGGAGTATTAATGCTGAAAACTGTTGCAAAGATAGATTGGGATGATTTTACTGAGGCATTACCAGCTTTTATTGTTATGGTTTCAATGCCATTTTCATACAGTATTGCTACAGGAATTGCGCTGGGTTTCATATTCTATCCTTTAACAAAATTATTAGCTGGTAGAGGAAAAGAAGTGTCATGGCCGGTGTGGATTCTTGCTATAATATTTATTGCAAGATTTATTTATTTGGGGACAGGTTAAATGGATTTTGTTTTAAAAAATGCTAAAATACCTAATTTTGGCAAATTAAAATTTGAGAAAGTAAATGTTGGAATAAAAGGTGGTGTGATTGCGAAGATTTCTACAGATAACATATCTGGGGCACAAACAATTGATTGTAAAAATGGTGTACTTTCTCCAGGGCTTATAGATTGTCACTGTCATATTGAAAGTTCTTATCTTATACCATCTCTGTTTGGTAATATTATAACAGGTTTTGGTACATTATATGTTGTTGCTGATTGCCATGAGATCTCAAATGTTGCAGGTAAAAAAGGGCTAGAATTTTTTATAAACAATGGCAATCTATCAGTATGTAATATTTTTTATGCTGTTCCATCATGTGTACCGGCCACTGATTTTGCAACATCAGGGGGCAGGTTAGATACAAACGATATATTGGATCTATTGAGTAATAATAAAGTTGTTGCTCTCGGTGAGCTTATGAATATCCCCGCTGTTTTAAATCGAGATAAGAGTGTGTTAACCATAATTAAAAAGGCAAAGGAACTGAATAAAAAAGTTAATGGTCATGCTCCAAAACTAAGAAGTGATTTGTTAAAATCATATTTTGCCATTGGTATTGACGATGACCACGAAAATGAAGAGTATAGTGAGATTGCTGAAAAGATTTCAGTGGGAGCGTATATTTTTTTAAGGGAAGGTTCTGCTGAGCAATCTCATGCAAGTGCTTATAAGGCTTTAGAAGATTTTTCTGAAAAAATAATGTTTTGTACGGATGATAAGACATTGAACGATATACTGGAAAATGGGCATATAAATTATCATCTAAAAAAAGCGGTTAAGAATGGTATTAATCCTGTTTTGGCCTTAAAAGTTGCTTCATACAATGGGCTAACGTATTATGGTTTAGATAAATATGCAGAAGTAAAAGAGGGAAATATTGCAAATTTGGTTTTATTTAACAGTGAGAAAGAGTTTAATGTAGAATTTAGTATAATTAATGGTAAACCGTTTATAGAGACTTTTGAAGTGGGTGAAATACCTAAACATTTGGTTAATTCATTAAGAATTAATAAAATAATGAATGTGCCTAATATTGATGAGAAAATTAAGCATATCTGTATAAAAGTAAATGACAAAAGCTTAATTACTGACAAGTTATTTGTTGATAAAAATAGACCTGAATTTGATTTGGAAAAGGATTTGTTGAAAATAGTAATTTTTGAAAGATACGGTTATGGTTATCAATCAGCTGCAAGAATAACTGGTTTTGGGTTAAAGAGGGGAGCAATTGCTTCTTCTTTAGCCCATGATTGTCATAATATTATAGCTGTTGGTACTTCAGATTATGCTATACGAAAAGCTGTAAATGCCATTATTGAAGATAGTGGGGGGCTTGCTGTTTTTGATGAAAAAACTGTTTATACAGTTCCTTTAAAAGTGGGAGGAGTTGTATCTGCTCAAGATCCTTATGAACTTGCTAAAAAATTGTCTTTGATCAAAGAAAGAGCAAAATCAATTAGTCATGGATATTTAACCGATCCTATTTCTACTCTTACATTTATGGCTTTGGAAGTTATTCCTCATCTTAAGCTGACTGATAGAGGTTTGTTTGATGTGGATAAGTTTAGTTATGTGTAACAGGATATAACACATTGTCACAAGAAAAATTGCAACTCATTAAAATAGTGTTTCTTCCAGTTTTTTCTGTTTCATCATTTCTTTGTTATAAATGGTTATAATATCACGTCTTGTAATGATTCCTTCCAATTTTTTTTCATCTTTATTGTTTACAACGGGGAGAAGCTCTATATTTTTAAAACCGATGGTTTCAATGGCATCTGCCAGTGTGACATCAGGGGTAATTATTGGAGTTTCAGTATCACAAATTTCGCCCGCCACTACTATATCTTCTAGACCTTCTTCAAACACGAATTCCCTAATTTCTTCAAACCTTAAAACTCCTACTAGCTTGTTATTTTCTGTAATGACTGGAAAACTGTTATGTTTTGTAGTGGGGATAAATTCTAAAATTTCTTTAAAATGCATATCAGCTCTAATTACAAGAGGATCTTTCCTCATAATTTCACCTACTTTAATTTCTTGCAAAATCTGAATAAAAAATTCTCCTTTATGGATGGGAGAATCACTTCTTGCTCTTACTTGAGACTTATAAATAGTTGTATTTTTTAGAATTAGGAAAGATAAAGAGGATACCCACATGGCAGGGACAAGAAGATGATAATTACCAGTCATCTCTGAAACCATTATGATTGTGGAAAGAGGAGTATTTGCAATGCCAGCAAAAAAACCTGCCATGCCCACTAATGCATAAGCACCAGGATTAGAAACAACAGCGGGAAAAATCTTTTCGAGGACAAGCCCCATAAAACCACCCACAGAGGCTCCGATAACCATAGAAGGTCCGAAAATACCAGCACTACCTCCACTTCCTATAGTAAATGAAGTGGAGAAAATTTTAGCAAAAATTAAAATGAAAAGAAATCCAATGGTAAGTTCTCCATGCATTGCTTTTTCAATATTGGAATAACCGCCACCCAATGCTTGAGGGACTAAAAAAATTATTATTCCTGTCAAGAAGCCGCCAATTACGGGTTTCATATAATTTGAGATTTTAAGATTTTTAAAGGTTTGATGAGTTTTATAAAAGATATTTACATAGATATAACCAAAAAGAGCACAGGCAAATCCTAAAATTGTATATGGGAATAATTCTAATGGGTTTGTAAATCTAAAATCAGGTGTTAAAAATAACGAATCCCATCCAAAAATACTGCAAAAAATGGAATAAGCAATGATAGATGTAATTGTGGATGGTAATAACACCTCAGCTTCGAGATCACTGGATGAATATAGTACTTCGGCTGCAAAAATAGCACCTGCAAGTGGACTTCTAAAAATAGCACCTACTCCGGCTCCCATGCCGGCAGCAGTTAAAATTCTTTTTTCTCTATCTGTTATATTAAGTTTTCTACCAAGAAAAGAGGCAAATCCTGCTCCAATTTGTGCAATAGGTCCTTCTCTACCACCTGATCCACCTGTCCCAATAGTTATGGCACTGGCGATAGTTTTTACAATGGGGACTTGCCAGCGTATATATCCATTTTTAAAATGAATAGCTTCGATAGCAGCGTCTGTGCCATGCCCTTCAGCTTCAGGAGCGAATTTATAAACTAAGAAACCACTGATTAATCCACCAATTGTTGGGATTAAAAACAGCATCCAGCGTTTGAACTCGGTGGTCGCATGACCAAAAAGTGATGGCTCTCCACCTGTTTCACCTATTCTTAACCCCGTCAAATAATCGATAAAAAAATATGATGTCCCTTGTAATAAAATAAAAAATAAAATTGCACCAAGTCCAGCAATGATCCCAACTATAGTACCTAAGATAAACCATCTGCCTATTATAGGGAAATTTATATTTTTTAAAAAATTATTCATATACTCTAATTCTTCCAAATTTATCAAAAAACAATTTATAACTAAAGTATACAACAAGTAAAGAGGAAAAAACTACACTGGTAAAAATTATTATCATTATAGATAATTGATACTTTACGGCAATTATTGGATTTGTTCCTGATAGTATTTGACCAGTCATCATGCCCGGTAAAAACACAAGTCCTATCCCACTCATAGAAGTAATGTATGGTAGGGTAGCAGCTTTTAAAGATTGAATTATGAAGCTTTTTGTGGCTTCAAAAGTGGTAGCTCCGTGACAAAGATATGTTTCCACTACCATTTTGTTTTCATTTACATTAGAATAAAATCTCTCTATGGCTAAGGCACAACCGTTCATCGAATTGCCCAGAATCATGCCCATCAATGGAATGAAATATCTTGCTTCGTACCAAGGTGTTAAACCTATAACGATTCTGATAAACAGAAAACCGATGAGTAATGTTACTACTGTTATGGATATGAAAATATATGGAAAAATCTTCACAATAGGTATTTTAGCTTTATTGAGAATAATATGACTGGCAAAAAATGCCATTATGAAAAAGATTAAAAAAATTAGACTTGGAGTATTAAGCTTGAAAATAAATTTTAAAATGAGTCCTGCTAGGAATAGTTGTAAAGACATTCTTACGATTGCTACTAAAAAATTCTTTAAAAGATTAAATTTTAAAAGTTCTACAAGAATAAGGTTTAGAAAAACAAGTCCATAAATAATTAGTATTCCTTGGAATGAGATATCAATTATATTTTTCACCTAACACCTGCTTTATTTTGGTCTCATTAATTGTACTAAATGCTTTATATAATTTGCCATCTTTGAAAAGAATTTTGATATCTGATTGTTTGATAAGATTTACCGAGTGAGATACTGTGATAACAGTTATTGTATTTTTTATCTGTTTTAGCAGTGAAATTAGTTGATTTTCAGTATTAATGTCAAGAGCTGATGTTGGTTCATCAAGAAGTATGAAATCAGGTTGTAAAATAATACTTCTTAAAATAGCTGCAATCTGTTTTTGCCCTCCTGATAATTCATCAGTTTTTTTCTTAAAAAATTGCTCATCATAGCCAAAGATTTCTAAATAACTGAGATATAACTTTCTATCAAACATTTTTCTCCTATTTGTTTTCAGATTAAAGACGGTGTGTATATCATCTTCTACAGTATGTCCCAACAGTGCTGGTTCTTGATGCAAATAAATAATTGATGTTCTTAGGTCTGCTGGATTGTAGTCAATAATATTTTTATTGTGAAATTTTATTTTACCATCAAAGGGGAGAAGGTTTACTATACATTTCAATAAGGTGCTTTTTCCACTACCACTTTTTCCAAAAATGGAGTAAAATCGATGTTTATTGAATGAATAAGAAATATCTTTTAAAATAGTTGTTTGTTTCAGTGAACAAGAAACATTTATGAGTTCAATCATAACTTTTGAAAAATGAAAATCCCTTTTTTATCAGTATAAGACATAACTTTATTTTTATGAATTTCTAAATTTAACTCTTCTTTTATTTTTTCAGGTAAATTTAAAAAAGCTTTTTCTATTTTTTCTACTGTTGTAGAATCCTGATTTAATCTGGTAGCCCACTCAATAAAGTTGTGTTTTTTGAAGATAGTGTGGAATGTTAATAATCTGAATTTATTAAAAGTAAATTCAATTATTTCTAAGATTGTAAAACTTCTACGATGTGAATTATCTCTAATATATTCAATTACATTTAAATAGGAATCATCCTCATCGACAATACTGTCTATCAATACAAAAAATCCTTTTTCAATCAAAATCCTATAAACTTCGTCAAAAAACAGTTTAGGTTTTTTAAAATGATGTAGTGCGATTCTACATGTTACGATATCAAAACTTTTTTCTTTGAAAGGTAAAGATTTTGCAACGCACTGAACTAAATGTGATAAATAAACTTTTTCTTTTGCAGTTTTCAACATATTGAAGCTTATATCGGTTGCTATCTTCATTGATGCAGAAAAAGGTTTTGTAAAATGTCCAGCTCCAGTGGCTATATCTAAGGAATTTTTGAAATGATAATTTTTAAAGTAATGGGTGCAAAAATCTAAATCTTCCCCTTTTCTGTGATCCGAGCTGACAAAGTAATTGTTTGCTACATTATCAAATATCATTAGCTTATAACCTTATTATAAACATTATTCAAAAATTCTTTAATATAGGCAGATTGTGTGTCAAACTCTAAAAGAAATGCGTCATGACCATAATCAGATTCTATATCCACCCATTCAGGATTTTTGCCGTGATTTTTCATAATGCTTACTATTTCTTCTGTTTGGTAAGATGGAAATAGAAAATCAGATGTAAAGGTTATGAAAAGAGTATCAGCAGAAATTCTTCCTACAGCTTCTTCATAAGAACCATACCCGTATGAGAGATCAAAAATATCCATTGCCTTAATAATATAGAGATAACAATTAGCATCAAAGCGTTCAGTAAATTTGTAACCATTATATTTTAAATAGTTTTCTACCTCGAAGTAACCAAAAAAGTCGTAAATACCACCAAATGTGGCATATCTCCTACCAAATTTTTTATGAAATGATTTATCAGACATATATGTTATGTGACCGACCATTCTAGCAATAGCAAGCCCATCTCTTGGAATAGCTTTTCCATAATAATCTCCATTCATCCAGTTTGGATCTTTCATTATAGCAAATCTACCAATAGTGTTAAAAGCTATGGCCATTGGAGTGATTCTTCCTGCAGTGGCAATTGGTATGATGGAGTTAGTTTTTTCAGGAAAAGTAACTGCCCATTCGAGAGCCTGCATTCCACCCATAGAGCCACCGGCAACACATAGTAGTTTTTCAATACCTAAATAATCTATAAGTTTTTTTTGGAGTTTTACCATATCTTTTACTGTAAAAACAGGAAACTTCAGCCCATATGGCTTTCCGGTACTAGGGTCAACAGAAGCTGGACCTGTGGTTCCATAACAGCTCCCAAGAAAATTTGAGCATATTATAAAATATTTTTCGGTATCAAAAGCCTTATTAGGACCAATCATGCTGTCCCACCAACCAGGTTTCTGATCATCTGGAGAATTATAACCTGCTGCATGGGCACTGCCTGTAAGGGCATGGCAAATGAGTATGGCGTTGTTTTTTTCTTTATTCAGTTTGCCGTAGGTTTCATATGCAACGGTGATAGGAGAGAGAATGCGTCCACTCTCAAAATAAAAATCTTCTTTAAAAGTAACATACTTTGTTTTTACTAATCCTACAGAATTTTTATCCATATCACTTCCCCTTATAACAAAAAAAGCCTCTTTATGCGAAGATAAAGAGGCTCGTTTTTACTAACCTCTTATCTTCCCCCTTTCAGGGCGGGAATTAGCACCTGTCGTTCACTTTTTGTGAACCGGTTGCTGTGGCTTCACTGGGCCCGTTCCCTCCACCACTCTTGATAAGAGTTTTTCTCCGTGTCAAGCTACCGTCAGGCAGGCTTAACACAAACATATTTTTTTAACTTAAAAGTGTTACTACTTTTGCTATTAAATGTCAATTGATTATTCACCTGGAGTTACCCCATTTTTTACAGCACTATAATTTAAGAAAAATTATTCCTCTTTATATTTTTCATATATTTCAAGGATTCTATCTAGTCTAAAGACTCTTTCTTCATTTCTTAAGTGACAATAAGCTTTTAAACCTAAGAATTTTTTATTTGAGAATTCCATCTTTTTTACATAAAGAGGAGTTACTGTTCTTATACTTTTTTGGTCATTTGTTTTCAGATAAATAATTTTTATTGGCTGTTTTTTTTCTATCATTTTTTCTAAAAACTTTTGTTTTTCTTCTAGTGGATATTTTTTTTCGGATAGGTGATACTGAAATGATGTCATAAATTTTATAACCTTTTTATCAAGCATTACATGCCCTTTTTTTATTGGTTTTTTAAGTATGATTCCTTCCAATTTTGTACACCTGCTCAGTGCAACGTAAAGCTGCCCTGGAGAGAAAATACCACGACTAAGATCAATAATGACTTTGTCGAAAGTTTTACCCTGACTTTTATGAATTGTAATAGCATAGGCTAGCTTTATAGGGAACTGGGTAAATGAACCAGCAATTTTTGATTTAATTTTGCTTTCAACTTTATCGTAATAATATTGATACATATTCCATTTGAATGGCTCTACCATTACTCGGTTTCCATTTGTTAATTCTACTTCAACCAATTCATTTTTATCAAAAATATTTACGATATAACCAATAGAGCCGTTTACCCATCTCCCCTCAGGATCATTATTCAGCAGCATGATTTGAGCTCCTTTTTTAAGTGTCAAAATTTTCATTGTAGGTAAGTTTTCATCGGTGAACCTTCCATTTATAATACCTTCAAATAGGTATTTTCTACCTTTAAGTTTTTCTAATTTCTCACTATTTATTTTTTCAGCAAGGCTGTTTGTTGTGGTGAGATAAATGTATCCATCATCTTCTTTAAAATTCGGCCTAACTCTTTTGTTAAGAATGATAAGGTCTTCATCTGTAATGGTATTATTTCTTACCTTATTCAATATTTCTACAAAAAAATCATCTTTTTGTCTGTAAATTTTAGTAAATTCTATGAGTTCAAGGTCAAGTTCTTTAAAAACTTTTGCGTCGAAAAAATAAGGGCTATCATATTCTTTTAAAAAAATTTTTTTGTTGCTAGATGTGAGAACTGGTGGAAGTTGGTAAAGGTCACCGATAAAAATCATTTTTGTTCCACCAAATGGTTTATTTTTGTTTTTAAAACGTCGTAGAAAGATATCTATACAATCAAGTAAATCTGCTCTTACCATAGAGATTTCATCTATGATTATTGTTTCTATGTTTTTATAAAGTTCAGGATTTTCTACCCATACATTATTTGTATTATGAGGAGAAATGTTTGGCTGAAAGTTAAAAAATGAGTGGATTGTTTGTCCTTCGATATTGAGTGCAGCTACACCTGTGGGAGCAAGAACAATAAAATTTTTATTGTAAGAATTAATTAGATATTTTAGGAAAGTTGATTTGCCAGTGCCAGCTTTTCCTGTAATAAACAACGACTTTGGAGATTTTGTAGCTAGCTCGAAAGCCTTTTTAAACTCTTCATTAAAATCGAGTAACATGATTTTGTTTAAACGTTAATAATTTCATGATTATTACCGGTTAGGCATATACCTCCCTTTTCAGTTACCAAAAAAGTATTTTCTATCCCTACCATACCTATACCTTCAATACTTTTTTTTGGTTCTACAGCGATAACCATATTTTCTACAAGGGGTATATCAAACCCTTTTGCAATGGCAGGATATTCATCTACATGAAGACCAACACCATGCCCCAGAAATTTTACCTGATTCGATTTGTATCCCATAAATCCTGGTAAAAACTTTTTATCAATTTTTGACATAATTATTTCGTAGATTTCTGAAGGGGTTATACCAGGTTTTAAATGTTCTGCTATCATGTTTTGAATTTCAACACACTTTTTATGTTCATCATAAACATATTGTGGTAGGTTCCCAGTGACATAAATCTGAGTTTTATCAGTATAATAACCCATATATCCACATGCGGTATCCACATAAATGAGCATGTTTTTTTGAAGTATTGTGTCAGGGTTCCCAAAGAGTGGCACGGCAGGGCAAACGCCTTTAATACCTCCAGGGCCATCGAATGAGTTGTAATAATTAGAATTTTCACCAAAGCAAATATTACCAAGATAAAGTTCTCCATTAAAACTTCTTATACGAGTGATGCCTTGATGTCCAAGACGTAGCATTTGATTTAAAAGCTCTCTGGCAAAATCAAACTCACTCATACCGGTAACTAGAAGCTTTGGGACAATTTCTTCCTTTGTTATTCGGTGAATTTCTCCTGCTTTTTTTATAAAATTAAGCTCAAAGTCACTTTTTACAGCCCTTGTGTAATTGATAGCAAGATCACATGATTTGATGTTTTGAAAGTTAAAATATTTATTAAATCTTTCAAAAACAATTAATGGCAAGGTTTCTTTTGTAATGTATACTGTTTTAGGGAATGATTTGAAATAAGAAAGGATATCTTTGAAACTTCTTACATGATATAGATTATCGAATTCAGATTCTTCTTTTGCTCTATCAAAATTTCTTCTAATGAAAAAATGAGCTCCATTGTTTTTAAAGATGAAAAGGACTCCATTTTGCATTGTACCAGTAAAGTAAAAGATATTTATTTTATCAAAAAAGACAGCTAATTTCCATTCTGGATCAATTTTTGACATTGTTGAAATAAAAAGAAGTAATCTTCTATCAAGTTCTTTTTTAGGGACTTTGATCATAACAGCTCCTCCAGATTGATGTTTTTAGTTTTAAGGTGATTTCTCAATTTTGTTAGTATTCTTTTTTCAATTTGTCTTACTCTTTCTCTTGTAATCCCAAGTTTTTTTCCAATTGTTTCAAGAGTTTCTGCATCGCCACCATGAAGACCGAATCTTCTGATAATTAGTTCTTTTTCTACTGGAGTTAGACATTCTATCCAGTTTAAAATTAATTCTCTATTTTTTTCAACTAAAACCCTTTTGAAGGGATCACTTTTTTCTTCATCCATTGGGATTACATCATGTAGTGTACTAGTTTCATCCTCGCTAAGTGTATTATCTATGGAAGTGTCTTGAAACATGGCATCAAGAGTTTTTTGAATAGCAAGGAGAGACATTTTACATTCGGTAGACAATTCAAGGAGAGTAGGTTCTCTTTTTAATTTTTTTCTAAGTTTTTCGGATGCTTTCTTAACTTTGTTGATATTTTCATTCATATGAACAGGAATTCTTATCATTTTTGATTGATTTACGATGGCTCTTTCAATAGCTTGTCTTATCCACCATGTAGCATAAGTGCTAAACTTAAACCCCTTTTTATAGTCAAATTTTTCTACAGCTTTGATTAAACCTATATTCCCTTCTTCAATAAGATCTATTAAAGGTAAACCTCGATTATTGTATTTTTTTGCAATAGAGACAACAAGCTTGAGGTTGCATTTTATCATAAAATCTTTTGCTGTTTTATCACCAGCTTCTATCCTTTTTGCAATTTCTATTTCATCCTGTTTTGAGAGAGCAGGGTACTGTATTATTTCTTTGAGATATAAAGAAATACTTTCAAGTTCATTTGAGCTTAATTCTTTTTCAATGTTTTCCAAATCATCAAATTCGTTGAATTCGTTATCAAACTCTAAGTTCATAGTACCTCATTTATTTTAATTAAGAAGGGATCAATATCTAAAAAATTGTTTTCATGATGTATAGGGGATTCGTAACTTATTACTGGTTTGCTAAGCTTTAGAGCTATTGCAATTTCACTTATTGTACCATATCCTCCCCCAATAGAAATAACAATATCACCTGAGGAAACAACTAAAATATTTCTAGCATGACCTAAGCCTGACGGAATTACTATGTCACAATACTTATTGGCATCATTTTTATTATAAGAAGGAATTATCCCTACAGTAAGCCCATCTTTATTTTTTGCTCCTTTGAAGCAGTATTTCATTATACCGCCAAGGCCACCCGATATAGTAACATATCCTTTTTTGGCTATAAGAGAGCCAACAGTTTCGGCAATGGGACAAAAGCGATAATCACATTTAGCAGTGCCTATAACAGATACGCTCTTCACAATAAAGATTATTTATTATTTTTTAATGAGTTAGTCAATAGTAAAACGATTTTTTAAATGGTTCAGGTGATAAATTTGACGAATTTACATTCAGATACTGATTCTTCAAGAATACTGTTATTTTTTTTAGTAATGACTTTCAAAATACCTTTTATGGGTATTACCATTTTCCCTTTATTTTTCAATTGAAAAATAAGCTCATTAGGTAGGTTTTGGGATTCTGCAGTAACAATTATTTTATCAAATGGAGCATGTTCTTCCCAGCCTATCTTGCCGTTATCAATTTTAAAACGCACATTATTAATAAAAAGCTTACGAATATTATTGGATGCTCTTAAATATAGGGAGGAGATCCTTTCTACTGTAAAAACTTCACTGACTAACCTTGAAAGAATTGCTGCTTGAAATCCTGACCCAGTTCCTATTTCCAAAATTTTGTCGGAGGGGTTTGGGTCTAAAAGGGAGGTCATTTTTGCAACGATAGAAGGTTTTGAGATAGTTTGTCCAAATCCGATAGGAAGAGCTTCGTCTTTATATGCTAGTTTATGTAAAGCTTCATCTACAAAGTAGTGTCTGGGTATTTTAACAAAAGCTTCAGCTATTTTTTTATCGTAATTACAATTTGGTAATATTATATTTTTAATATAATCTACAGGTACTTTCATCCTGTCACAACCTGTGTACCTATACCTGAGTCGGTAAAGATTTCTAAAAGTACTGAATGTTTAATTCTGCCGTCAATTATATGAGCTTTATTAACACCATCAGAAACAGCATTTGCACATGCATCAATTTTTGGAATCATACCTCCTGTAAGAGTTTTATCTTTTTTGAGAGATTCTATTTGTGATGTTTTTATACTGCTAATAAGATTTTTATTTTTGTCTAAAACGCCTGGGACATCGGTTAATAGAATAAGTTTTTCAGCTTTTAAAAATTTGGCTACGCTTGCAGCTACCAAATCAGCATTTATGTTATAAGTTTCAAAATTTTCATCTACTCCTATAGGAGCAATAACTGGTATGAAATTTTCCATAATACTTTTTAATACGTTTATATTGACACTTTCAACAGTACCGACGTGACCAATGTCTATTATTTCAGGTGTTTTAACAAAATTATTTTGTTTGGTAATTAAAAGTTTTTTTGCCTTAATTAAATTTCCATCTTTTCCTGATAAACCTATTGCTTTACCACCGTGTTTATTTATGAGTTTTACAATTTCTTTATTAACACTACCAGCAAGGACCATTTCTACAATGTTCATGGTTTCTTTGTCAGTAACTCTCATACCTGAAACAAACTTGCTATCAATATTTAATTTTTTTAACATTTCACCTATTTGTGGTCCACCGCCATGGACGACAACAACATTTATCCCTACATATTTAAGTAATATAATATCTTCGGCAAAGCTACTTTTTAATACATTATCCACCATTGCATGACCGCCATATTTTATAACAATTGATTTGCCGTAAAATTTTCTGATATAGGGAAGAGCTTCAATTAAAATGTTTGCCTTTTCGATTATTTTTTCCATTTTTTGTTCTCCATACAATTTTATATTTTACAACTAAGAAAAATTGAATAATTTTTTAAATTTTGCAAACAAATTTTTTTCTATTTCTTTGATGTCGTTAGATTCTATTCGGTTTTTTTTCAATTTATCGATACGTTGTTTAAAAATTTTGTTTACAGCATCGATTAATTTTTTGTCTCTTTCTAAGAAGACCTTAAAAACAGGTCTTGAGATTTCGACAACTTTGCATTCAGTTTTTGTTATGACTGTTGCAGAGCGTCTTTCACCTGTTAGGAGACTCATTTCACCAAAAAAATCACCACTTTTAAGTTCAGAAATTTTTTTGTTATTTTTGAATACCTCAGCAATTCCTTCTAAAATAATAAACATACTTTCACCGTGTTCATTTTCTTCTATTATAATAAAATTTCTAGGATAACTGTGAATAGCTGAAAATCGTATAATATTTTCAATGGTTGTTTCAGATAAGGTATTAAAGATTTCTAATTTTTTGAAATCAGATACTAATATCTTGTCCATTTCAGTTTCATTTTGCTTTGACTCTTTATTTATAATTGTTCTTATAGGATAAGGTATTTCGATACCAGCCAGTTTAAACTCATACCATAGAGCTGAATAAACTTCATCTCTTGCTTCCCGTGTAAATTTGTATTCTTTTATCCAAAACGCTATATCGTAATCTATTGTGAAATCATTGTATTTTTTTAAATAAACGTGTACATCTTTTGATTTAGCCACATGAACAGATGAAGATAACACCTTTTTAATAATGCTTTTTAATTTATCTGGGGGGGTATCATAACTAACCCCTATTTCTAGTAAGATTCTCATTTCTTTCTCAGGTCTGTTATAATTTAAAAGATTTCCTGAAGAAATATTGTTATTTGGTATAATTAAGAAAGTGTTATCTAGGGTTTTTAGTTTGGTATATCTCCAGTTAATTTCAGCAATTTGACCAACATAATCGTCTATTTTGATCCAATCTCCTACATCAAATGGTTTTTCAATTTGAATAATAAGCCCGGAGATAAGGTTCCCTATAGTGTCTTTCATTGAAAGACCAATTATTGCAGTAAGAATTGCTGAAGGAGTAAGAATAGTAATTAGATCTACTTTAAAAACAGTTCTTAAAATTATGAGGATAAAAAAAGTAAGAAATATGAGTTTAATGATATCAATAAGGATATGTTTTATCTGTTTACCTTTGTATGCTATGAGATAATCTTTGATATAGACATTTATTATTAAGTTGTAAAAAATAAATATTATTAAAGAAACTTCAATAAAAATACTTACAGTATCAAGAAGAGATGATAATACTATTTTTGGTTTTGCAAACTCAATAATAATTATTATAAAAGTATAATTTAAAACTCGTCCGATAGATTTATTTAAATTAAAGCGTTTTGTGAATTTTGAGATTATTAGTTTAAAAATAAAAAAAATGATTATAATGAGTGCTATTATTAAAATATCACTATAGTGTGATTTGAACCAATTAATATCAAACATTAACTATTATTTCTTCCAGGTCTTTTCTTTTGCGTGGTCTAATGACATTTTCTTTTGGATATCCAAGAGGTGTTATTAAAAAAGGGATCTCATTTTCAGGTAATTTCAGTGTAGAGATAACTTTTTTTTCATCAAATGCTGCAATGTAACATGTGCCAAGTCCTACTTCTGCTGCAGCAAGAATAAAATAGTCAGCGATTATTGTAACATCACACATTAAATAATTCTTCCCGTCATTTCTAATCCAGTTATTATCCTTGATTCCAGTGAAAACAACAATAATCGGAGCTTCAATTAACCATTCTTTGGGGTATGCCTCTGCAAGTTTTTTTCTTGTTTCATAATTTTTAACTAAATAGATTTTCCATGGTTGTCTATTTGCAGCACTTGGGGCAAGATTTGCACACTTTAAGATATAATCAATTTTTTCTTGTTCGACATCTTTATTAAGATATCCTCTGTAGCTGTATCTTTTATTTACTAAATCTAAAAAATTCTTCATTGTATCCTCCAACAAAAGTTGATAATTAAAAAAACTACAATTATAATTATATATATTAATTAAAACAATGTAAAGTATTAGGGGGTGTTAATGTCAGTTGTTTATTTTTCAAGTGTGAGTAATAAAAAATTGAACTCACCTTTGAATAAAGTTAAAAAACTTTTTAGAAAATTATCACCTGAAAAATATTTTGGTAAAAATAAGCTCATAGCAATAAAAACTCATTTTGGAGAATTTGGCAATACTGCCTTTATTAGGCCTATTTATTTGAGACCTATTATTGAAATACTAAAGGATTTGAAAACAAAACCTTTTCTAACAGATACAAATACACTTTATGTTGGTATGAGAACAAATAGTGTGGATCACTTACATAATGCTTTTTTAAATGGTTTTAATTATTCTACTTTGCAGGTTCCTGTAATTATTGCTGATGGCCTTAGAGGAGAAAACAGTGTAAAAATATCTATTGATGGTGAATATTTGGATAAAGTAAAACTTGCTGCAGATATTGTACATGCAGATGGAATGGTTTGTGTGAATCATTTTAAAGGGCATGAAGTATCGGGGTTTGGTGGAGCTATAAAAAATCTTTCTATGGGTTGTGCTTCAAGGGAAGGTAAACTAGAGATGCACTCAGTTACTCGTCCAAAAGTACATAAAGATAAATGTACTGCTTGTGGTTATTGTAAGGTTTCATGTGCTGCAGAAGCCATTAAAATAGAAGGTTTTGCTGTAATTACGGACAAGTGTACTGGTTGTGCACGATGCATAGCTGTATGTCCTGAGGGTGCGATTGGGATAAATTGGGATGAAACAGCTGAAAATACATCGTTAAAAATGGCTGAATATGCCTATGGTGTACACAAGGCTTTAAGAGGTAAAATCCTTTATGTTACAATTGCTACAAATATTTCTCCTGCTTGTGACTGTTATCCAGGAAATGATAAGGCGGTATGTGAGGATATAGGATTTTTTGCATCAACAGATCCAGTAGCTTTGGATAAGGCATGCTATGATATGGTTTTAAAAAGGGTAGGAGAGGATCCTTTTAAAAAGATATATGATTATATTGATCCCATTGTTCAGCTTAAACACGCTGAAAAAATTGGGTTAGGAAATTTGGATTACGAAATGAAGGAAATAAAGTGATTCTTTTAAAATTTTATTGTTGACTATATTTTGAAATTGTTTTTTACCTAAGAAATAAAATTTTTGTTGACTTAATGTGTTAAAATGTTATATAAACCTCTTCCCAATGTGCTAATATGGAGGTGATAATAGATGTTTGCTATATTAAAAACAGGCGGTAAACAATATACAGTAAAGGTTGGTGATGTGTTGAAAGTTGAGAAACTTAATGCTGATAAAGGTTCAATTCTTGAGCTTGATGAGGTGCTTGCTGTTGCAAAAGACGGAGATCTAATTTTAGGCGCACCAAAAGTAGATAATGCGAAAGTTGAAGTTGAGATACTTGAACATGTTAAAGATAAAAAGATCTTAGTTTTTAAGAAAAAAAGAAGAAAAGATTATAAAAAAAGATATGGTCATAGGCAACATTATACAAAGATAAGAGTTAAAGAAATTAAAGTTAGTTAGGAGGATATAAATGGCTCACAAGAAGGCTGGTGGTAGTACAAAGAATGGTAGGGATAGCCATAGTAAAAGGTTAGGTGTTAAAAAGTTTGGTGGTGAATATGTTAAAGCTGGGAATATAATTGTGAGGCAGAGAGGGACTAAGTTTAAACCAGGTAGGAATGTTGGTTTAGGTAAAGATTATACAATTTTTTCTTTGATAGAAGGTTATGTAAAATTTGAAGATAAAGGTCGAATGGGTAAGTTTATATCAGTTTATCCTGAAAGAGTATGAATTAACAGCCCCTGAAAAGGGGCTTTTTTTATATCCTCTGAAATATCAAATTGGTTTGAGCAAATATTAGGTAAAGTCATATGAAATTTATCGACATTGTCAAAATACATGTTAAAGCAGGTGATGGTGGGAACGGTTGTGTAAGTTTTCGTAGAGAAAAATATGTTCCCAGAGGTGGTCCTAATGGCGGTAACGGTGGGGATGGTGGTGATGTGATAATTGAAGGGGATGAAGGGAAGTCAACACTTTTAGATATTACTTTTAAGTCTATATATAAAGCAAAAAGAGGGGAACACGGTAAGGGTAAGGATCAGCACGGTAAAAAAGGTGATGATATAGTAATTAAAGTACCTGTGGGTACAATAATAAAAGATTTAGAAACTGATGAAATTATAGCTGATATTACAGAACATAAACAGAGAGTAGTTGTGGCTAAAGGGGGGAAGGGCGGCAGAGGGAACATGATGTTTGTTTCTCCTACACATAGGGCACCAATGTATGCAGAGGAAGGGAAACCCGGGGAAGAAAAGATTTTGTTACTTGAGTTGAAATTAATTGCGGATGTAGGTATTATCGGTTATCCTAATGCGGGCAAGTCAACTTTTATCTCAGTTGTTTCTGCAGCTAAACCTAAGATTGCTGATTATCCTTTTACTACTATGAGTCCTAATTTGGGTGTAGTAAAAGGGGCTTATGGTGAGAGTTTTGTGCTTGCTGATATGCCTGGTCTGATTGAAGGAGCACATGCTGGTGCTGGATTAGGAACTCAGTTTTTAAGGCATATTGAAAGAACCAAGATGTTGCTCCACTTTGTTGATTCATCTTACAATGAAGAGTCTATGGTTACGAGATATAAGAAGATCAGAAAAGAACTTGAAAAGTATTCTAAAGATTTAACAGATAAAAAAGAGATTGTTGTGGCTACGAAGATTGATTCAAAAAATGAGAATGACCTTTTTCAATTTAGAGAATATGTAAAAAATCTTGGGATAGATAAAAATTATTTCGAAATTTCTTCTGTTACCAAAAATGGTGTAAAACAATTGTTGTTAAGGATTGAAGAGGAATTGAAAAAAATAAATGAAGAAGGTTAGTGATATTTTAGAAAATGCTTTTTCTGAATCTGTGTATAAGACATTAGCAATATCTAAGAACTGGAAGTATGTTGTTGGGGATTTTATAGCATCATCGACCGTTCCAACGGTAGTAAAAAATAGGGTTTTATATATAGGAGTTTCAGATCACATTTTAAAAAATGAACTCCATTTTATGAAAGATGAGATAATAGAAAAGTTAAAAAAGAAAGGTTTTGATGTTAAAGATTTAAAATTTTTTTTGAGTTATAATACACCTGCTAAAAATATGAGAAAGGTGAAACGTGAAATTAGTAAAAAGGAGATTGACATTGTGGACCGTTTTTCTCAGGTTATTAAAGATGCGAGTTTAAGAGAAAAATTTAGAAGTGCTATGTTGAGTTTTTTTGGCAGATATTCTATTGCAGATTTTATAAACAATAAATTAGATGTTGAATAATTCCAAATAAGGTAGATATTATATCAAAGCAGATGGAGGGGTTTATGGTTTTAAAAATTTTAAAATTTCCAAATCCTATTTTGAGAAAGAAAAGTGTTGAAGTAAAAAATATAGATAGCAGAATAGTTGAACTTTTAAATAATATGGCAGAAACAATGTATGCCGCACCTGGTGTAGGACTTGCAGCTCCGCAGGTAGGGGTTAATGAGAGGTTGCTGGTAATAAACCCCACTGCAGGTGAGGATAAGAATCAGCTAATTAAAATTATAAATCCTGTAATTGTTGATGCTGAAGGTGAGGTTATAGAGGAGGAAGGTTGTCTTAGTATTCCTGGTGAATATGCCAATGTAAGGAGAGCTGCAAAGGTTTTAATAAGGGGATTGGATGAAAATGGTAACGAATTGGAAATTGAAGCTGAGGATCTGCTAGCACGAGTTTTTCAGCATGAAATTGATCATTTAAATGGTGTTTTGTTTCTTGATAGACTTTCTCCTACAAAAAGAGAAACAATTCATAAGCATATTAAAAAAAGAATTGCAGCAGGAGATTATATAATAGATTGAAGTTACTATTTTTTTTCGTTGTTTTCTAGGATTTTTGGTAACTTAACTACCAGCTTATCTTTTTCAATATATCCTTCTACTAGCTTTTTATATAGATGTATTTTTGAGAAATCGCTTGTGAATAAATAACATAGTGTTTTTGGCGAATGATTTTTGATATAGGTAATAATTTGATCACCGCTGCAGGTAGGTAGATTTATATCGATTAATGCAATATCAATAACATATTTCTCAATGATATTTTTCACATTATTTAGATCGCTGCATAAAAATGCATTGAAACCGAATTGTTTGGATAATATATTTAAAATATTATGAAAAGATTTTTCATCATCAATCAATAATATATTCATTTTATTACCCTATTGAATGTTTAATGTTTGTATTATATTTATAATAGCATAAAAAGAGAGGTGATGTAAATGAAAATTATTAAAATTCTAAAAATCTTAGTTTTTTGTTTTGTAATTGTGTTTAATGCATTTTCTAAAGATAAATCTGTAGAATCGATATTGAAAAATTATTCAAACATTAGGACATTTGAAGCAAAATTTGTTCAGAAAACAACAATTAAAGGGTTTGGAGAAGATTACTATGAAGGTACTGTTTATTTGAAAAAAGGAGAGAAACTAATGTGGGACTATAAAAAACCATATAGACAGTATTATCTTTTTGAAAAAGATAAAATGGAATATTACGACAGTAGTGTAAAGCAGCTAATAAGACAGAAAATTAGTTTAGAGGATAATGTGGTTTTACAAATAATTATGGATTTTTCAACAATAGGTGAGAATTTTCAAATTATATCTTTGGATAAAAAAAGAGTCAGGCTAATTCCAAAATCTAATATAAATTTAAAATATATTGATCTCAAGTTAGGAAATAAATTTGTTAAAAAAATTGTTAGTGAGGATAATGCTGGTAATGTTACAGAAATTATTTTTACAGATATTAAAATAAATGAATTGATAGAAGAGAGAGTTTTTAAACCTATTGTACCTTTAGATACGGAGGTTTTCACTTATTAAAACTGATATCAATGACTGTATATAGGTTTAGTATTAGCTATTATGCTCTTAATAAATGTTTTGATATAATAAATTGCTTGATAAATGCCGTGACTAGTACTAATGACAGCGACTCCATTGTCAATAATCATTGACATTAAGAGGTCGTTAGTTTATAGAGACTTCAGCTTATGAAAATAAGAATAATTGTGGGGTCAAAAATTAACAGTAACTGTTTAAAAGCTATGGTGCATGAATATATTAAACGTTTAAGTTCTGTAGTTGAAATTGAGATGATTGATTTTAAGCCTATGGGAAATAAATTGAAGATTTGTGAGAAGTTTATGAGATTATCGGAGGGGTTTTATAGAGTGGCTTTAGCTATAGAAGGAAAGCAATTTGATTCAAAATCTTTCGCTCGATGGTTTGAGGAAAAGCAAAATATAAATATTGCTTTTTTAATAGGTGGAGCCGAAGGGTTAAGTGATGTGTTGAAGAAAAAATGTAATGAGCTATTTTCTTTATCAAAATTAACCTTTGCTCATGAACTTGCATTACTTTTGCTGAGTGAGCAGATATATAGATCATATACTATTATGAAGGGACATCCCTATCATAAGTAGGAGGTAATTTATGAATAAAGAGAGATTGGAATATTATAAAAGTAGATTGCTAAAACTGAGAAGTGAACTAATAGATAGGTTGCAAAAAAAATATCAAGAAGCTATCGATTTAGGCAAAGGGGAAGGACAGGATTCGGCTGATCAAGCGTATAAGATTTATAATAGAAATCTTATGCTCGGTAAAGTTGAAACAGATGCATTGAAATTAAGATTAGTTGAAGATGCTTTAAAGAGAATTGAAAAGGGTACGTATGGGATATGTATAAGTTGTGAAGAAAAAATAGATGAGAAAAGATTAGAATATGTACCGTTTGCAAGGTATTGCACAGAATGTAAAACGGAGTTAGAAAAAAAAGGGCTTATAAGGATGTAAAGTGAGTAAGAAAAAGCTAATTCTTCTCATATTAGATGGTTGGGGTTATAGAGAAGAAAAGAAAAATAATGCTATATTATTGTGCGATCCTAAAAATTTTATTTATTTATGGAATAATTGTCCGCATACTCTTTTAAATGCCAGTGAAGAATGGGTTGGCTTACCAAAAGGTCAGATGGGAAATTCTGAAGTAGGTCATACAAATATTGGTGCTGGTAGGATTGTCTATCAAGATATCGTAAGAATTAATAAAGCATTAGAAACTGGAACAATAAAAGATAATAAAAACATATTAAAGTTTTTTGAGTTGGTAAGTAAAAATCAAAGTCGAGTGCATTTTTTGGGACTTGTTAGTGATGGTGGAGTACATAGTCATATTGATCAATTAAAAGGTTTAATTAGATTGGCTAAAGAAAATGGTATAAAAGAAGTGTTTGTTCATGCATTTATGGATGGTAGGGATACACCACCAAAAAGTGGAATTGATTATATTAAGGATTTAGATGGTTTTTTAAAAAGTTTAGGTTTTGGTAAAATAGCTACAATTTCAGGCAGATACTATGCTATGGATAGGGATAAGCGTTGGGATAGGGTTAAGAAAGCTTTTGATGCTATACGTCATGGGGAAGGGATTGAAATTGATAATCCAATTGAAGCTGTGAAACTTGCCTATGAAAGGGAAGAAACAGATGAATTTATAATGCCTACTATTATTGATAAAAATGGTGTAGTAAAAGATGGTGATGGGGTTTTCTTTTTTAATTTTAGGGCTGATAGAGCTCGTGAGCTAACAATGTCTTTTATTAATAAAGACTTTGAGCATTTTGATAGAAAAGGTATGCCCTTAGTTTATTTTATAACTATGACTGAATATAGTAAAGATTTTGATGTTTTGGTGGCGTTTCCGCCTGAAAATTTAAAGAACATTTTTGGAGAGGTGATTAGTAAGGAGGGTTTAAAGCAGCTTAGAATTGCAGAAACTGAAAAGTATGCTCATGTTACATTCTTTTTTAATGGTGGAAGAGAACTTGTTTTTGAAAATGAGAATAGAATACTTGTTCCATCACCGAAAGATGTTCCAACATATGACTTAAAACCTGAAATGTCAGTATTTGAGGTAGTTAATAAATTTGAAAAAGTTTTTACTGAGGGTGATATTGATGTAGTGATTATGAATTTTGCTAATCCAGATATGGTAGGTCATACTGGGGTAGAAGAAGCTGCAATTATGGCTTGTAACGCAGTTGATAAAGCTCTGGGTAAGGTTATGACTGTTGCAGATGAAATGGATGCTGTATTGATTGTTACTTCTGATCATGGTAATTCTGAACAGATGTGGGATTATGAAAGTGATCAGCCTCATACAGCTCATACCTTAAATCCAGTACCTTTTATAATTTATAATTATGAATGTAGATTAAAAGATGTTAACGGAGTACTTGCTGATATTGCACCGACTATGCTGGATATGCTAAACATTAAAAAACCTGAAGATATGACAGGTGAATCATTAATTGTTAAATGAAGTTTTTTATTCTGAATGTTTATTGTGCAAAAAACAAAAAATTAGTTTTACAGATTTAATATGTGAAGTTTGTTATAATAAATTCAATCGGGTTGCTCACTCATGTCAGACTTGTGGCTACCCATTGGAGTTAGAGTATAGTATCTGTAAAAATTGTTTTCAGGATAGATATTATGATAAGATGATTGTTTTATACTGGTACAATTATGAAATGAGATCTTTATTAAAATATTATAAATTTCACTTTGGTTTTAAGAAGTTAACGATTTTTGATAGACTGCTGACTGGATTAACTTTAAGTGATAATTATCATGTTGTGACTCCAGTTCCTGTCTATATTTTAAGAAGATTTGTGAGATTGGTTCAACCGGCTTATTATTTATCGAAACTTATTTCTAAAAAGTTTAGCATACGTTACAAAACTATTTTAAAAAGGGTTAGAATGACGGAGTATCAGTGGAAACTAAGAAAAAATTTAAGAATAAAAAACATAAAGGGTGCATTTGAATGTATAGGATATGTAAATAATTTGAAAATATTGCTTGTGGATGATATAATCACAACGGGATCTACTATTAATGAATGTGCAAAAATTTTGAAAAAGTCTGGGGCAAAAAAGGTTGATGTTTTTTGCCTTAGTAAAGGGATGTTTTTATGAAGATGGAAGAATTTGTTGAGTTAGTAAGGAAATATTATGATAAAGTTTTTTTTCTCTATAATAGAGGAAATAACCTATTTTATAAAATAGGAGTAGATAAAATAGATGATATACAAATACCAAGTATTATTAAGCCTTATTTGCTTGAAAATTATAGTGGTGCTAAATTTTTTGCTAAAAAGAAAAACCAAGTAGTTTTTTTGTTTATACAACTTAATCTATCTAATAGTAAATATGTTTTAGTGTTGTATGATACCAAGTATCTTGAGAATATAACGAAATTTTTAAGTGTATTTCTTAAGCAGTTTATGATGTTACAAGTTAATGTTGTGCAGTTTAAAAAAGAAATAGAATTTTTAAGAGAAGAATTGAATGAGTGTGAAACAACTGTAAATAAATTGGATGAGCAGGTTAAAAGCTTAGAAACTTTGAATGATGATTACAGGCTTAGGATTGAGGGGTTAGAAGAAAGTATACAGGTTTTGGGAAAAAGTAGAAAAAAAATGTTAAAACTTATTGATGGAATGAAAAATCCTCTCTTTTCTGTTGATTTAAATTATGAACTAAACAATGTGAATAAAGCTTTAGGTGATTTTACTGGTGTTGACAGTTTACCAAAATTTATTGGTAGTAAATGTTATCGGACAATATTTAACTTTGAACAACCTTGTAAATGGTGTAAATTAAATGAAGTAGTAGATAATAAAATTAGCGTGAGTCAGCATATTTCTGTTAGCAAAGGTGATAAGCTTGTTTGGTTTGAGCAAACGATGTATCCTATATTTGATGAAGAGGATAGAGTTGTTGAGGTCGGAGAGATTTTACAAGATATTACCGCGCAATATGAACTTGTGAAAAATTTGGAAAAAACACAAAATAGAGTAAAGAAAATTTCTAAAGATAGAATACATGCGTTAAATGAAATCAATCAATTAAAAGGTGAGTACCAAAGGTTGTTAGAAGAGTATAATTCTTTAGTAGAAAGAAATCAAAAACTTACGGATGTAATTGAGAAACTACTAAAAGAAAGCCATGTAGGGCAAGTTTTAGAGTTAAAAAAAGAAAATAATTCTTTAAGAGTAAAGCTAGAAAAATCACATACAATAGTAGAAAAATTGAGAAGTGAAATTGAAAATCTTAGAAAAAGTGAGCGGGAAAATTTAAAAAAATCTGTATACAGTATTGACAGATTATTTAATATGATTACAAAAAGAGAAGACTTTAAAAAAGAAGAGTATGAAAAAGTTTTTAACTATATTAGTACTCAGTTGGAGTATCTTAAAAATAAATTGGATATAAAGGAGGACGGTAATGTCAGTAAAAGTGGCAGTTAACGGATTTGGTAGGATTGGTCGCTGTGCGTTTAGAGCAGCAATGGAAAGAAAACTTGATATCGATTTTGTAGCTATTAATGATTTAACAGATGCTGCTACACTAGCACATTTGTTAAAATGGGATTCAGTTCATGGTAGGAGTGGTTTTAGTATTGAAGTTGATGGTGAATTTTTAGTGGTGGATGGTAAGAGAATAAGAGTGTATGCTGAAAAAGATCCTTCAAATTTACCTTGGAAAGAATTGGGTATAGATGTTGTGATAGAATCTACTGGCTTATTTAGAAAAAGGGAGCAGGCTTCAAAACATTTAGAAGCAGGTGCTAAAAAGGTTATTATTTCTGCTCCAGCGGAAAATCCAGATATTACGGTAGTTTTGGGTGTTAATTTTGATAAATATGATAAGGAAAAGCATAATATTATTTCTAATGCTTCTTGTACAACAAATTGTCTTGCTCCTATTGCAAAAATACTAAATGATAAATTCGGAATTATAAAAGGAGTTATGACTACAGTTCATTCTTATACGAACGATCAGCGAATTTTGGATTTACCTCATAAAGACTTAAGAAGAGCTAGAGCAGCAGCAGTTTCTATGATACCAACTTCTACAGGGGCTGCTAAAGCTGTTGGGTTAGTTTTGCCAGAATTGAAAGGTAAACTGGATGGACTTGCTATTAGAGTTCCCACACCTAATGTATCTATTGTTGATTTAACATGTGAGCTATCAAAAAATGTGACTGTTAATGAAATAAATGATGCTGTCAAAGAAGCTGCTGAGAATGATATGAAGGGTATTCTGGAGTATGTAGAAGAAGATTTAGTATCTGTTGATTTTAACGGTAATCCTCATTCAAGTATTTTTGATGCTAAATTAACGAAAGTTGTGGAGGGGAATTGCGTAAAGGTTTTTAGTTGGTATGATAATGAATGGGGTTATTCAAACAGAATAGTTGAGCTAGCAACTAAGGTTCTTTAATATAATACCTTTTAGGAGAGTTACTTTTTGTTTTTTTGATTTAGTTGATTAGGAGGATTGGTATGATTAAAAAAGTTACTGAACTTGATTTGACAAATAAACGTGTTTTTGTAAGAGTAGATTTTAATGTACCTATAGAAAATGGTCAGATTTTAGATGATACAAGGATAAAAGAAGCACTACCAACAATAAACTTTATAAAAGAAAACGGAGGAAAAGTAATTCTGGCAAGTCATCTAGGAAGACCGAAAGGTGAGAGAAAATCTGAGCTTTCTTTAAAGCCAATAGCAGATTATTTAAATGTGCCTTTCTTAAATGACTGTATAGGTGAGGAAGTTGTTCACTACACAAAAAATATGAAAAATGGTGATGTAGTTTTACTAGAAAACCTTAGATTTTATAAAGGTGAAGAGAAAAACTTTGAAAATTTTGTAAATGAGTTGAAAAAGCTTGGAGATGTTTATATAAATGATGCTTTTGGTACATGCCATAGAAAGCATGCGTCTGTTTATGGTTTGCCTAAAATTATGAAAGAAAAGGGGGCTGGATTTCTCATTGAGAAAGAAGTGATATATTTTGAGAAGTTGTTGAAATCACCTGAAAAGCCATTTACTGCTATTATAGGTGGTGCTAAGGTTAGTGATAAAATAGGGGTTTTGAAGAGTCTGATTAATCTTGTGGATAATATATTGATTGGTGGAGCAATGGCATATACTTTTTTAAAAAGCCAAGGGCATAAAATAGGTAGTTCTTTGGTAGAGGATGATTATGTAGAATTAGCACAAGAGATTATAAAGTTGGCGAATGATAAAAATGTTTCAATATTATTGCCTGAGGATCATGTTGTGAGTGATTCGCTTGATGGAGAAGCAGAATATGTTGATAATATAGATATACCTGAAGGTAAAATGGGGTTAGATATTGGGCAAAAGACAATAAAATCTTATATTGAAATATTAAAAAAGAGTAAAACGGTGTTATGGAATGGGCCGATGGGTGTTTTTGAGAAGTTGCAGTTTTCTGAAGGGACATTCAGTATTGCTAAAATTCTAGCTACCATTGATGCAGTTACTGTAGTAGGAGGTGGTGATTCAGTTAGTGCTGTTAAAAAAGCTGGAGTTGTAGATAAGATTGATCATATATCTACGGGAGGAGGAGCATCTCTGGAGTACATAGAATTTGGCAGTTTGCCTGGGATAGATGTATTAAAATAACGTTTTAATAAGCAGTAAAAAAAGGTTGACAATAATTATTAGTTTTGATAAGAAAGCCTTGGGTTCTAGTAATTGTGTACAGTATACAATCTGATTAAGATAAATTAGGAGGTAAAATGATAAATATTGATGTGACTGTATTTTTACAGATGGTTAATTTTTTGCTAATACTTCTTATTGGCAAGAAAATGATTTATGATCCAATACTTTCGACAATGGAGAGTAGAAATAGGAAAATTAATGATTTAAAACGATCTGCTGAAGAGTTGCAGAGAGAGCTTGATAAACTTAAAAAAGAGTACGAAGAAAAGATGACTAATGTTAAAAAAGAGATTGCTGAATATCAAAATAATATAAGGCAAAAGGCGATATCTGAAGCGAATGAAATGGTTGGTAAAGTTAAGGCAGAGATTGATGAAAAAGTGGAGAATGCAAGGAAAGAGATTGAATTAGAGAAAGAAAAAGCTAAGGTTACACTTGAAAGAGAGGCTAAAGTTATAGCTGATATTATTGTTAAAAAAATAACCAAGGTTGCATAGGAGGTCTGTGTGTATAGAGTTTTTGCTTTTGTGTTGATGTTAATTCCGTATGTTGCTTTGGCTGAAGAAACTGGTCATGGCGGTCCTGATATAAAAGGGTTTGTATGGAGATTAATTACATTTGCTGTTTTTGTTTTTATTATTGTAAAACTACTCAAAAATCCATTGAGCAGATACTTAATCAATAGAGCTGATGAAATTAAAAAATTGATTGATAGTGCAACTAAGGCAAGAGAGGAAGCGGAAATAGAGTTGACTAACTATAAGCATAAGTTAGAAACTATGGAACAAGAGCTAGAAACTATGAAGAAAAGAGCTTTTGAAGCGATTGAGAAAGAAAAAGAACAAATTTTACAAGATGCAGAAAAAAATATTGAAAAGCTTAAGAAGTTTGCTGAAAACCTTATAGATTCTGAGCTTGCTAAGGCTAAACAAGAGCTAAAAGAAAAAACTGTTGAGCTTTCGATGAAGCTTACGGAAGAAAGGCTAAATGCTTCTCTTGACAAAGATGTTAAGGAGAAGTTAACTAGAGAATATATTAAAAAGTTATTAGAGGTGCAAAATTGATAGTTACTATAGTTGCAAAAAGATATGCTAATGCACTATATGGTTATGCAAAAGAGAAAAATAACGTAGAGCAAATATTGAGTGAACTGAAAATGCTGGTTGATTTGTATAATAATTCAGTCGATTTTAAAGAGTTAATAAGAAATCCTTTAATCAGAAAAACGGAAAAAGAAAAAGTTTTTGGTGAGTTAAAAAATAGAAATAATATAAGCGAGACCTTGTATAATTTCTTATTAATGCTAACAGAGAAAAATAGGTTGGGTTTAATTGTTGAGATTTATGTATATTATAGGATACTTTTGATGGAAGAAAAAGGAGAAGTTGATGCTTATGTGAAAATTGCTGATGAGTATGATGATGAGCTGAGAAAGGAAATTAGTAATGTCTTGTCAGGAGTTACTGGTAAGAAAGTGAATTTGAATGTTGAGATAGATAAAACGGTGCTAGGGGGATTTGTTGCTCAGATTAAAAGCAATTTGTATGATGCAAGTATAAAAGGGCAGCTAAAGAAATTAAAAGAAACTTTATTACAAGTATAAATAAAAAAAGGAGTTATGCTGTATGCAAATAAGGGCTGAAGAAATAAGCAAAATCATTAAAGAACAAATTGAACATTTTGAACAGAAAGTTGAAATGGAAGAGATAGGTACTGTTATTAGTGCCGGTGATGGTATTGCAAAGGTTTATGGCCTTGATAATGCAATGGCTGGAGAACTTGTTGAGCTTCCTGGTGGGGTTTATGGTATTGTGTTTAACCTTGAGGAAGATAACGTTGGTATTGTTATCATGGGTGAGTTTGAGCACATTAAAGAGGGAGATGTTGTAAAGAGAACTGGTAGGATAGCTTCTGTTCCTGTTGGTCCAGAACTTGTAGGAAGGGTTGTGAACCCTTTAGGTCAACCAATTGATGGTAAAGGACCTATTGAGGCTAAAGAGTATGACGTTATTGAGAAAATTGCTCCAGGAATTGTTAAAAGAAAACCGGTTCATGAACCACTTCAAACCGGTATTAAAGCTATTGATGCAATGATACCTATTGGTAGAGGACAAAGGGAATTGATTATCGGTGACAGACAGACAGGTAAAACTGCTGTAGCAATTGATACAATTATCAACCAAAAAGGTCAGAATGTTATTTGTGTTTATGTTGCAATAGGTCAAAAAAGATCTACCGTTGCAAGGGTTGTAGATATACTTGAAAAACATGGAGCTATGGATTACACAATTGTTGTTGCTGCTACGGCAAGTGATCCTGCACCATTACAATTTATTGCTCCGTTTGCTGGTTGTACAATGGGTGAATATTTTAGAGATAGAGGGCAACATGCACTCTTGATTTATGATGATCTTTCAAAACACGCAGTAGCATATAGACAGATGTCTCTACTTCTTAGGAGACCACCTGGTAGGGAGGCTTATCCTGGAGATGTATTTTATCTTCATTCGAGATTACTGGAGAGAGCAGCTAAATTTAATGATGAGAATGGGGCTGGATCTTTAACTGCTCTTCCAATTATTGAAACACAAGCAGGCGACGTTTCTGCCTATATTCCTACGAACGTTATTTCTATTACTGATGGTCAGATCTATCTTGAGACAGATCTATTTTATTCAGGAATTAGACCGGCAGTAAACGTAGGTTTATCTGTATCAAGGGTTGGTGGTTCTGCACAAATCAAGGCTATGAAGCAAGTAGCTGGGCGTTTACGTCTTGATCTTGCTCAGTATAGAGAGTTAGCTGCGTTTGCTCAATTTGGTAGTGATCTTGATGCTGCAACAAGGGCCCAGCTTAATAGAGGTGAAAAGCTTGTTGAAATCTTGAAGCAAGGGCAATATCAACCAGTACCAGTAGAGGAGCAAGTTTTGATTATTTTTACAGGAGTTAATGGTTATCTTGATGATATTCCAACTAAGAGTATTCAACGATTTGAGAAAGAATTTATTAATTATGTAAGAACAAATAAGTCAGATATACTGGAAGATATAAGAACAAAGAAAGCTTTAGATGATGAATTAACCAATAAAATGAAAGCTGCTGTTGAAGAATTTAAAAAGCAGTTTAGTGCATAATTAGGAGATAATAATGCCCGGAATGAGGGATATTAAAAGAAAAATACAGTCAGTAAAAAGTACACAAAAAATTACAAAGGCCATGAAAATGGTTTCTGCTGCTAAGTTGAGAAAGGCACAAGAAGCCATGGAGGCAGCTAGGCCTTATGCTAACAAAATATACGAAGTAGTTTCATCTATTGGTAAGAGAGTAAATCCTGAACTTCATCCGTTTTTGCAGCCTAAGGAAGAGGTGAAAAATTTATGTTTAGTTGTTTTTACCTCTGATAGAGGCTTGTGTGGTGCTTTTAATGCAAATGTCATTAAAGCTTCAAGTAAATTTATTCATGAAAATAGCGATAAAAATATTAAATTAATATGTATTGGTAGACGATGTTACGATTTTTTTAAAAACAGAGATGTTGAAATAGTTGAAAAATATACAAATTTTAGTGGTAAAGTAACGTACGATGATGCTATTAAGATTGGGAAAGTTATAGTAGATAGATTTTTAGGTGGAGAATTTGATGAAGTTTATCTTCTTTTTAATGAGTTTAAATCCATCGTATATCATGTGCCAAAAGTGGTGAAGATGCTTCCTTTGTCTTTTGAAAAAGAGGAAAATGATGTGTTAATAGATTATCTCTATGAGCCAAAACCGGATATTTTACTTAAGAATATTATGCCTAAGTTTATTAGTTTTACAATTTATAGAGCTCTCCTTGAATCGATTGCTGGTGAACACGGTGCTAGGATGGCGGCGATGGACAATGCGACAAGAAACGCAGGTGAGCTTATTGATAAATTAGTACTAAGTTTTAATAAAGCTCGCCAAGCGGCAATTACCAAAGAAATACTTGATATAGTTAATGGTGCTGAAGCATTAAAATAATGAAATTTATGGGGTGTATATAATGGCAAATGTAGGTAAAATTGTTCAGATTATTGGTCCGGTGGTGGACGTAAAATTCGAATCAGGGAATCTCCCTGAGATTTATAATGCATTAAAAATTGAAGATAAGGTTCATAATCGAGTAATCATTTGTGAAGTTGAGCAGCATTTAGGTGAAAACACTGTCAGATCTGTTGCTATGACATCTACAGATGGTCTTGTAAGAGGAATGGAAGTGGTTGATACAGGTAAACCAATAACTGCACCAGTTGGAAAAGGAGCGTTGGGTAGAATTTTAAATGTTGTTGGTGAACCTGTGGATGAAGCGGGAGAAGTTAAAGCTGATGATTATTGGCCAATTCACAGATCGGCACCAAAACTTGAAGATCAGGAAACTGGCTATGAAATTCTTGAGACAGGTATTAAGGTTATTGACTTATTAGAACCATATACTAAAGGTGGTAAAACTGGGCTTTTTGGCGGTGCTGGTGTTGGTAAGACAGTATTGATCATGGAATTAATTAATAATATTGCAAAGCAGCATGGTGGTTATTCTGTATTTTGTGGTGTTGGTGAAAGAACAAGAGAGGGGAATGACCTCTGGCTAGAGATGCAAGAAGCAGGAGTTCTTGACAAAGTTGCACTTATTTATGGTCAGATGAACGAACCACCTGGTGCAAGGATGAGAGTAGGTCTTACAGGTTTGACCATTGCAGAATATTTTAGAGATGTTGAAGGGCAAGACGTTCTTCTTTTCATAGATAACATTTTTAGATTCTCTCAGGCAGGTTCTGAGGTTTCAGCGTTACTTGGACGTATGCCTTCAGCTGTTGGTTATCAGCCAACACTGGGTACTGAAATGGGTGAGCTGCAAGAAAGGATTACATCTACTAAAAAAGGTTCTATTACATCAGTTCAGGCTGTATACGTACCTGCTGATGACCTTACTGACCCAGCTCCAGCTACAACATTTGCTCACCTTGATGCTACAACAGTTCTTTCTCGTCAAATCGCTGAGCTTGGTATTTATCCTGCAGTAGATCCATTGGATTCTACTTCAAGAATCCTTGATCCTAATATAGTTGGTGAAGAGCATTACTCTGTGGCGAGAGGTGTTCAAGCTGTTCTTCAAAGATATAAAGAATTACAAGATATTATTGCTATTTTGGGTATGGAAGAATTATCTGAAGAGGATAAACTTACTGTTTCTAGGGCAAGGAAGATTCAAAGATTTTTGTCACAACCATTTCATGTAGCTGAGCAGTTTACTGGTATGCCAGGTAAGTATGTACCACTTAAAGATACTATTAGAGGTTTTAAAGAGATACTTGATGGTAAGTGTGATGATCTACCGGAACAGGCTTTTTATATGGTAGGTGGGATTGAAGAGGTTTATGAAAAGGCTGAGCAACTGAAGAAAAGAGGATAAAAATGGCAGATAAATTGCAGTTTATACTTGTTTCGCCGGAGAGAGAACTGTTAAATGAAGAAGTTGATGAAGTTATAGCTCCTGGAGTAGAAGGGGATTTTGGTGTGTTGCCAGGGCATACACCTTTTTTAACTGCATTAAGAGTAGGTGAGCTTGTATATAAAAAAGATGGACAAGAAGAGTATGTAGCTATTGATAGAGGTTTTTTAGAAGTTTCTGATAATAAGGTAACTGTTTTAGCAGAGAGTGCTGAGCTTGGGCGCGAAATAAATTTAGAAGAAGCTATCAGAAGAAAGCTTGAAGCTGAAAAAGAGCTTGAGTCAGTTAGAAAAGAGGATGAGATTAAGTTTAGAAAAGTGGAAGCCCAACTACAAAGAGAGTTACTAAGAATAGCAGTAGCAGAAAAATATAAAAAATAAGCGGCCGCTAGGCCGTTTTTTTTTTTTTTATGTCATGGTTTACTATCGATTCGATTATATATTCTGATGTTAAGATTGTTCAACCCATAAATGGTTTTAGGTTTTCTATAGACTCTCCGTTACTTTATCAATTTGTAAGAAAAAAAGCTGGTATTAAAAATATACTTGATATTGGAAGTGGTAGCGGAATTCTTTCTGTACTTTTGTTAAAAAAGTTTTCGAAAGCTCAAATTGATGCTGTGGAAATAGATAATTTGATGTTTGAATGTCTGTGTAAGACGGTGGAAATTAACAGTTTATCCGATAGTGTAATGCCATATCATGGTGACATTTTTAAATTTAAACCCTCCAAAAAGTATGATTTAGTTGTTTGTAACCCGCCATACAGAAAAATTGGTACAGGTAGGTTGTGTAAAGAAGATAGAGAAAATATAGCAAGATTCAATGAAAGTATGAATATTGAAGATTTAATGGATTATGTAAGTAAGGTACTGAAGAATAGAGGATTATTTTATTTGAGTTATGATGCAGATATGTTAGTGGATATAATTTCCTTTGGAAGGGAAAAAAGGCTTGAGCCAAAAAGGATTAGATTTTTGCACTCTTCTCTTGAAAAGCAAGCAAGATTGGCATTTGTAGAGTTTATCTTGGGTGGTGGTGCTGAATTGAGAATTGAGCCACCTCTTATTCAAAAAAGTGAAGAATTTGAAAATCTATTGAAATCAAAATAAAATCACTTAACTTTTCTGTAAATAGCGTTGGATATTCTTATTAAGTATGTGGAGGGAAGAATGAGTGCGATGGCGTTTTTTAGTATTACCCCCATAGGTAAAGAGGAAAGTGTATCTAAATATGTGGCAAGAGTTGTAAAAAAAGTTGAAGAAAGTGGTTTGCAATGGACACTTACACCTATGGGAACAGTAATTGAAGGAGAGACATTGGAAGATGTTTTGAAAGTGATAAATGAGGGTGCAGAAGAGCTGAAGGATTGTAATAGACTGTCGATTTCAATAAAAATAGATTATCGTAGAGATAGGAAAAGTGGAATGGAAAATAAAGTTAAGAGTGTGATGAACAAAATTGATGAAGTCAGATAAAAAAGTAAATTGTCATAAATGTAAAGGATTTTATATAACCTGGGATAAAAATTTCCCTTATGGATGTAGAATTTTAGGATTTAAGTCGAAATATTTGCCATCAGTGGAGGTATACAAAAGTTCAGGTGTGAAATGTATGTATTTTACTCAGAAATAGAAATAATTCTGTAAGGTATTTGACCAACGAGAGTATTTTTTAGATTTTCAAAAGACTGAGAATAATCGGTTATATGAATCAACTTTTTTCCTGAATTGTCGAAATTTATGTTAAGCTTTTCAATATCTTCTAAGATTGCAGTAGAAGAATCTACAATATTAATGTTTGTGAAAATTTCCTTAATTTTATTTTTTAATAAAGGATAATGGGTACAACCTAAAATTATTGTGTCTATATTTTTTGAGATAAAATCTTCAAGGTATTCTTTAATCATTAGTGTGGCAACAGGATGGTTAAATAAACCTTCTTCAACTATGGGTACGAATAGTGGACAGGCTTTTTGGAATATCTGAATGGATGGATCAATTTCTTTGATACCTTGTAAATAAGCGTTGCTATTAACGGTAGCTTGTGTACCGATTATAAGTATTTTTTTGTTTTTAGTTGTTTTTAAAGCGGCTCTAATACCTGGTTTAATCACACCTATCACAGGAATATTAAACTTTTCCTTTAAAGCCTCAATGGCACAACTTGAAGCACTATTACATGCAATGATTAAGGCTTCTATGTTATAGTGATTGCACAAATATTGGGCGCACTCAATACTGTATTTGATTATGGTATCTTTAGACCTTATGCCGTAAGGAACTCTAGCCGTATCACCTAAATAAAAGATGTCAAGTGTTGGGAAATAGTTAGCAATACTTTTAAAAACAGTTAATCCGCCAACCCCTGAATCAAATACACCAATTGCCATAAAATACCTCAATATTTATTTTGACGGGTATATTACTTTTTATTTTTAAGTTTGCAACAAAAGAATTTGATAAAATTAGGGAAGAAGGACGCTCAATTTATAAGTAAATTGAGCGCATAAATTTTGATTTAATGATTAAAATTCGATATCACATCCGCCAGCACAACAGGAACATCCATTAGCAGTGCAGGAAACTTCGTTAATATAGAGCTCAATCCATTTGAAGAATTCCATATTCAACCATTTTTTATCATCATCTGATAACTTATTAAATCCATCATCAAACATTTTTTTCAGTTCATCCAATTGTTTCAATTCCTGTTCGTCAAGTTCCTCAGCAAAGTCTTCCACGATTGTTATTTCTTTTTTTAATTCAAGTAAATCTTCTCTACTCATTTTAATCTCCTGTTATTTTTAAGACTAATCTACTTTTATTTTGATTTAATGCAATAAAAATATAGCAGAATATTAAATTTATTATTTTACTTTTTTCGCTTCTTTCCATAGTTGTTCTAATTCATCTAGAGTTGCATCTTCAGGAGACAAACCTTTTTCGGCAAGTCTATTTTCAATATGCTTGAAGCGATCTACAAATCTGTTGTTTGCTTTTCTTAAAGCTTCATCCGCATTTACATTCAAAAATCTGGACAAATTTATGAGTGCAAATAATAAATCACCAAATTCGTGCTCAATATCATTTAAGTTTCCTGTTTTGATGGCGTCCTGCAACTCGTTGAATTCTTCATGAACTTTCATCATACATTCGTCACTACTTTGCCAGTCAAAACCGACCTTTTTGGCTCTTTCTTGTAATTTGTAAGAACGCTGAATGGAAGGCATTTTTGCAGGAATATCATCTAATATTGATCTTTTTCCTTTCTTTTTTTCTTCAGCCTTGATTTTTTCCCAGTTTATCATGACTTCATCCGTACTTTTAACTTTTATGTCTCCGAAAACATGTGGATGCCTTCTTATCAGTTTTTCTGAAATTGTATCGATAACTTCATTTAATGTGAAAAGCCCTTCTTCTTCAGCTATGATAGAATGAAATAGTACATGTAATAAAATATCTCCAAGTTCTTCTATAATATTAGTTATATCTTTTCTATCTAAAGCATCAATAAACTCAAACACTTCCTCGATGATGTAATCTTTAAGTGAATAAAGATTTTGCTCTCTATCCCAAGGACAACCATCTGGAGCTCTTAATTTTTTTATAATATTTACAAGGTTTCTGAATTTTTTTTCCATTTTTGCTCCTAATTTTTAATTTTAATTTAATTTTTTCCATTAGCTAGAACTGCTTTATGTTCAAAATCTTTGTTATTATTAGAGTTAAGACATATTTATATTTTTTTACAATACTCAATTTTATTAATTTCACATCTTTATGTCAAATACTAGTTTAGTTTATATTTAACTAGGTTCATATATGGATTAACGAGTTACATAAGTATATTGGAGATGGTTTTGATGTAACTAGTTTATATTGCAATATTTATGGTAAGAATTATTTTAGGGTTATATATAACAAATGTGGGAGGAGACAATGAAGATTGCATTGATCACTGGAGCAAGCAAAGGGATTGGGTATCATATTGCAAAAAAAATGGCAGAACAAAAGATTGTTAATAAGATAGTACTTGTTGCTAGGAATATTAGTAGTAATAGTGAGTTAGGAAATTACTTTAAGAATTTAGGGATTGAGCCTCTTTTTGTCGATGCTGATCTTTCTACAAGAGATGGTGCGGATAGAGTTTATGAAAATGTGAAGAAAAATGGGTGGGTGATTGATATTTTGATAAATAATGCGGGTAGAGGTATATTTAATTTTCTAAAGGATGAAAGTTTTGAAACGATAAATGAGATTATAAGTTTAAATGTTACAGGATTAATTTATTTAACATCTTTATTCATTCAAGATTTAATTGATAATAAAGGGACAATAGTGAATATCGCTTCAGTTGCTGGTAGGAAGGGATTTGCAGGTTTATCGGTTTATTGTGCTAGTAAATGGGCTGTAGTTGGTTTTTCCGAAAGTTTAAGAGATGAATTATGCTCCAAAAATGTAAGAGTTATTACTGTAGAGCCTGGACTTGTGGATACGGATTGGGGAGAGAATTTACCTGAAGGGTTTAAAGAATATAAAAAAAGTGTAAAAATGCTGACACCCGAAGATGTTGCTGAAACAATATTATTTGTATTGAAGCAACCAGAACATGTTAGTTTAAATGAAATTTTGATTAGACCTACAAATCAGCCAAGATAATAGTGTTTGTGATATTTTTTAAGTATAAGTTTGATTATTTAGTATTATATGTTATACTTTAATAAAGTTTATAGAGAGGTGCTAAAATGGTGAGTATAAGGAAAATTTTATGTCCAGTAGACTTTTCTGAGACTTCTAGATTTGCATTAAAATATGCTATTGATTTTGCGATTGTTTTTAATGCTGAGTTAGAAATATTCCATGTTATTTTTGACGAGACTCAGATTGTTGCATTTTATCTACCACAGGTAACATTTCAAAACTTTGATAAAGAGCTTGAAGATGCAGCTGAAAAGGAGATGAACAAATTGATTGATGATTTTCCAGCATTAAATCAAATAAGATTTACCACTAAATTTGCTAAAGGCACACCTTTTTTGGAGATAATAAATGAAGCTAAAGAAAATAATTTTGACATGATTGTTATAGGGACGCATGGAAGATCAGGACTTGAGCATGTGTTATTTGGATCGACAGCAGAAAAAGTGGTGAGAAAGTCTCCTTGTCCAGTGTTTTCAGTCAGACTTAAGGGGCATAAATTTGTAATGCCTTAATTTACTGAGTTTTATGGTTTAAAATTGTAAATATATAATATGTCAAGAAGTTAGTTATTTGTTTAGTGATGTTATGTTATTATATTATGTAATATCCAATTTGAGGATGGTAGAGATTTTTTATAAAATTTATTAAAAGTACTTGACAAGATATTCTTTTTTTTATAGTATCCACATCCGCTAAAAACATAAGCTGGCGTAGCTCAATCGGTAGAGCAGCTGACTTGTAATCAGCAGGTTGGGGGTTCAAGTCCCTTCGCCAGCTTTATTGGTAAGGGGAGATACCCAAGCGGCCAAAGGGGGCAGACTGTAAATCTGCTGGCGTTTGCCTTCGGAGGTTCGAATCCTCCTCTCCCCATGTAAAGCGGGTGTAGCTCAGCTGGCTAGAGCATCAGCCTTCCAAGCTGAGGGTCGCGGGTTCAAATCCCGTCGCCCGCTTTTTTCAATAGGAGATATAAAAGGGCGAAGTGCGTGATGTCTTCGCCTGATTTTTTTGTATATAGATGCCCACGTGGCTCAGTCGGTTAGAGCGCGTCCTTGGTAAGGACGAGGTCACCGGTTCGATTCCGGTCGTGGGCTTTTAAAGACGTTGGAGGGAGAAC
>NZ_JAQNCS010000017.1:0-57969 GCF_049472655.1 Deferribacter abyssi | reverse complement strand
ATTCTGCTATATTATCGGTCATATCTATACCTGAGTTGACTTTTCAGGGGATGGAGCTTATGGCATCCACTTATTTGGTTTTTGAAATCTGGATAGTTATTACTCTTATATATTTAGTAATAAATGCAATTTTATCACATATAACTAGGTATTTGGAAGTTAAATTTAAAACACATAGAGTTTAAAGTTTTTTATTCGTAATATAGACTCCTAAAATCGTTAGTAGCCCACCTAGTATCATATAGCTAGTTAGTTGCTCATGTAAAATAATTATGCCAAAAAGTGTTCCAAAGACAGGTACTAGATATATAAATACTGAAGCTCGAGTTGCTCCTATTTCTTTAATTCCGTTATAAAACCATATAAAACCTAATATTGTTGCAAACACAGATAATACAATCAAAGATAATGCTACATTAAAATTAAAAACCAGACTTTTTGTAAAAAAGTCATTTATAGCAAAAGGTATTAGTAATGTAGTACCCCAGAATATGGAATATGCTGTTGATTCAATTGGAGAAAGTGTGTTAAGAGCCATTTTGCCAAAAATTGTGTAAGCAGACCAAGATAAAGCTGCAAATACTATTAGAATATCACCAATGTTAAGATTTAAAAAAGCTGTTTTGTCAATATGGCCGTTTGTGATAATAAATAGTAAACCAATGAATGATAATATCAAGCCAATATAATTTAAAACTTTTAATTTTTCTTTTAAAAAAAGATGCGTTATTAATGCAGTAATAGCAGGATTTATTGCAACGATAATTGAAGCTTTTGATGCATCTGTGAGGTCTAACCCTTTCAAAAAAAATATATTATAAAGAAATATTCCTGTGAATCCGCCTATGAAACACATAAGAAATTTTTTTTTATTGAAGCGTGTAATACTTCGATTGATAATTAAAACAAATATCATTGAACTAATTAAAAACCTAAAAAAAGCAACAGAAAAAATAGGAAGATATTTAACAGCTACTTTTCCAGCTGTAAATGATGCTCCCCAGAATATAGTTGATAAAATTAATTTTAAATAAATCATAAAAAATTCAAAATTTCCATGTGGTTATGAATTATTGGAGAATCTTCCAACTTGTTTTTATAAGCTACAAACATGACTTTTGCATTTTTTGCAGCATATAGATCATTCGTAGTATCTCCAATATAAAGAGCATTTTCTGGTTTTATTTGGAAGAAATCTAAGATTTTGTAAATACCTTCTGGATTAGGTTTTGGATTTTTTACGTCAAAGGAAGTAATTTTGATTTTAAAATATTTATTAAGTCCAAAATGATCTAATAAATAATGAAGTGATTGGCCCCTGTTTGTAAAAATTGCTAAATTATAACCGTTGTTATATAGTATATTTAAAGTTTCTTTTAATTTTTTTTCTGGTTTCATTAAATTTAAAAATTGCTTAAAATTCATATTTTTTGCAAATTCTAATATTTTTTCTATAAGCATCTCATTATCTGTTAACATTCTGATGATTTCTTCATTTGTTTTCATTAAAGCTTTTTTCACTTCTTCATGATTATCTCTTTGAATTTTTGGAAGGTTAAATTTTTCACAAATAAAGTCATAATATGCTAAAACAGCTTCCTCACTATCGAAAAGTACACCATCACAATCGTAAATTATAGTGTTTATTTTATTTTTATTCAACGAAACCCTCCAGTAACTTTAAGAATTCATTTTCAGTTTTAATTTGGTAAATTTTTTTTCTAAAATCAGATGAATTTTTATATCCTTTTAAAAACCATATGGAATATTTTCTGACTATATCAAGATAGTTTTTTCTAAATGCCTTTTCGTATTGTAAAAGTTCAATAATAAGCTGTTTTTTATCTTCTAAACTCAAAAAATTATATACATCTTTATCTTTCTTAATTGCAGAAAATATCCATGGTGCTTTCATCATTGCTCTGCCAATCATCACAGCATCTACACCTGTATCAAGCATCTTATAAAAACTAATACGGTCGTAAATATTACCATTGCCTATCAATAAAATATTTTTTTTAAGATTTACAATCTCATTTAATGCCATTAAGTTAGTTTCTCCACTAAACATTTGAGATTTTGTTCTTGCGTGAAAAGTGAGAATATCAACACCTTCACCTTCACAAATCTTTAAGATTTCCTTGTAAACATAAGACTTCTCATCCCAACCAAGTCTTGTTTTGACAGAAATTGGTTTATCAGTGGCTTTTCTCATATTTTTGACAATTTCTCTCAACTGTTTTAAGTCTTTCAAAAGATATGATCCCGCATAGGATTTTAACACTTTTTTTACAGGACAACCTGCATTAAGATCGTAACCATCTGGATTTGATACCTCTTCGCATACTTTTATAGCATTATAAAATGATGTAGGTTCATAGCCAAATAGCTGCAAAAAAACTGGATGATCATTTTCTGTAATTTCAATATAATTTAAAGTTTTTTTAACTTTTCTTTTTATACCTTCTACTGAAACCATTTCTGTAAATATAATACCATCAAAGAATTTTCTTAATATCCTTCTAAATGGTAAAGTAGTAATACCTGCAAGGGGAGCTGCAACCATTTTATTTTTTTTTATTTTATCTAAAATTAGATTTTTAGTTAGTGATATATGGCATAACATCGTATGCGGTTTCTTTTACTCCCATAAACTTTCTTTTATTAAAAAATTTGTAGGCTGTATAAGCAATCATGTCTCCATTGTCAGTACAGAGTCTTTTTGATGGGAAAAATAGCTTTATTCCTTTTGTGCTATAATAAGTTGATAGCTTATTTCTCAAATAACTGTTTGCAGAAACTCCACCTGAAATTAATATTTTCTTTATTTTAGATTTATAAATAATTTTATCTAATTTGTTTATAAAATTATTAAATATTGCAAACTGAAAAGAAGCTGCTATATCTTCTAACAAATATTCCTTTTTCTCCAAAACATTTAATACTGCAGTTTTTAGTCCACTAAAGGAAAAGTTAGTACTATTTTTTAATGCAACAGGAAATTTTATTTTATACTCATCTCCTTTTAGTGCTAGCTTTTCAATTTCAGGACCTCCGGGATAAGGCAAATTCATCATTTTAGCTACTTTGTCATAACATTCACCAACGGCATCATCAACAGTATGAGATAAAAGATAGAAATTATATGCTTTATCAACTTTATATATATGGGTATGCCCGCCAGAAATTATGAATGACAAATAAGGAGGTTTTAGTGTGGGATTTTCTATTTCACATGATAAAGTATGTGCAGCAAGGTGGTTAACCGGTACTAAAGGTTTTTTAAGACCATATGCAAGTCCTTTTGCAAAAGCTACTCCTACAAAAAGCGAACCAATAAGTCCTGGAGTATTGGTTACTCCTATTAAATCAATATCTTTTTTATCGATTTTTGTATCATTCAACAGTGTTAAGAATATATCTTCTAATTTTAATAGATGATTTCTTGAAGCAATTTCTGGTACAACACCACCAAATTTTTTATGCAAATTTATTTGTGACGAGATAATACTCCCTTTGATTCCTTTTTTAGAATCATAAATTGCCATAGAAGTTTCATCACAAGATGTCTCAATTCCTAATACAAGCATAACTAATTTATCACCTCTTCTATTCTTGAAATTGTAATTCCTTTTTGCCGTAATTGTGGTAGTTCTTCTTCTAAGACTTGAATAGTATTTTCTTTTAAGTGACCAATAATTATTATTGTATTGTATTTTTCAAAAAGGGATAATGATTCGTATAATTTTTTACGGATATAATTTCTATTGTCTAGATTGTCGATAAACTTTCTATTTATACCACATTTAAGTTTTAAAGATTTACATACTTCATATGCGACTGTTTTAGTGCTAGTATGACTATCAATAAAAGTATCTGTATATTTTTTTAGTATACTTAGCACCTGTTGCATTTTTTCTTTATTTTCTGTTAATGCTGAGCCCATATGATTGTTTACTCCGTCGATGATTCCAAGATTATCTATATCTTTTTTTATGATAATTTCAATCAAAGACTTTGGTGTATTAAGGTAAATTGCTCCTTTACCTGGATCAGTGTTTGGATAGGTTTTAGGTTGCATTGGAAGATGTAAAAAGACAGTTTTGTTATACTGTCTTGCAATTTTTGCTGTTTCTCTTGAGTGTTTTAAAAAAGGGATAATAGACATCGTTATAGGATAGGGTAGAGATGCAAGTTTTTTAGCTAACTTAATATTATTACCACAATCATCAATTATTATTACTAATCTTTTATTAACATGATCATTTTTATTAGAATATATTTTTTTGTTTTTGTTATTATCTAATTTTATAATTTTTGATATTTTAATAACAATTTCAATTAATTCGTTTTTAGCGTATAATTCATTTTCATCAAAATATTTTATCTTAAAATTTTCTTTCTTAAGCAAATTCCCAAGGTTATAAAAAACTGTATCTATTTTATTTTCATTAAGACTTAAATAATATTTTAAAAGAATTTTATTGTTTTTTTTGATAAATTCATGTTTGACAAAATCCTTGTCAATTTCTAGATCAAAAAATATTGCTTTAATATCTTTTTCTACTTGTTTTGCATAATTGAACCTTGTTTTTTCAACTGTTAAATCCCTTTTAAGGTTATTTACCTTAATGTTTATTACAGCAAGAATAATAAGAAGTACCATTACAAAAAAAATTCCACCAACGATAACCGCTGGTGGAATAAGTTGTTTTTTCTTTTTCTTAGTCTTTTTACTAATTTTCCTCTTTGTTGCCATATTTTATCAAACCTTTCATAATGTCCATCGCAAATCTAAGTTGTAGATCATTATTTAAGTTATCTTCTAATTGATTCTCTGTAATATTAGTAGTATTATCTTCTAACTTATCATTGGTCAAATGATTTTCTAAATCTTTTTCTTTTATAATAGGGTGGTTATTTTCTATTACGATTTTTCCTTCTGGAATCACTATATCGGGCTTTATTCCTACATTTTGAATAGAATTGCCATTTGGTGTATAATATCTAGCTGTAGTAATTTTTACTGCGGAACCGTCATTTAAAGGAATAATTGTTTGAACACTTGCTTTACCAAAGGAAGTTTTTCCAATTATAATTGCTCTACCGTAGTCTTGCATTGCACCTGAAAAAATTTCTGATGCCGAAGCAGAACCTTCATTAATAAGAACAACCAAAGGTATTTTGAGGTTTCTGTATGAAAGAAGCCTGGATTTATAATGTCTTTCTTTACCATTACGATCTTTGGTAAAAACAACAGTTTTACCTGCAGGGATAAAAATACTTGATACATTAATTGCTTCATTTAACAATCCACCAGGATTATTCCTTAAATCAAATATTAAACCTTTGATTTTTTCTTTTTCTAGTTCTGAGAGAGCGTTGATTACTTCTTTAGAAGCGTTATTTTTAAAACTAGTAAGTTTAATATAACCAATATCACCATATTTTTTATATTTTACTGCCTTGATTTTTATTATAGCTCTAGTAATTGTTACATCAAAAGGTTTATCAACCCCTTTTCTAAAAATTGTAATTGTAACTTTCGTGCCTGGTTTTCCTCTTAGTTTTTTAACAGCTTCTTCTAATGTTATATTAGCTGTGGATTTACCATTAATTTTTATTATTTTATCTCCAGCTTTAATTCCTGCTTTAAATGCTGGAGTATCTTCTAATGGAGCAATAACTGTTAAGATATTATTTTTAATACCTATTGTTATTCCTAATCCTCCAAACTCACCTTTTGTTTCAATCTGAAACTCTTTAAACATATCCTTATTAAAATAGTTGGAATGAGGATCAAGTTCTTGTAGCATACCCTTAATGGCACCATTTATGAGTTTTTCTGTGTCAACTTTTTCTACATAATTTTCTTGTATTATAGACATTACGTTAGTAAATTTTTCTAAAAGCTCATATTTACTATATTTGGCTGCGTATACATTATTTATTTTAAAGGTTATAATTGTAAATGTAGCTATTAGTAATAATGATATAACTATAGATAGGTAGATTAACCTCTTTTTATTCATTTAAAGACCTCCTTTTCAACCATTTTAAAGGATCTACTGCTTTACTCTCTTTTCGTATTTCAAAATAAAGATAAGCTGATTTGTTATTTAAATCAACATCAATTATACCTATTTTATCTCCTTTTTTAACTTTTTGGTTTTTTTTCACCAAAACTTCATCGATATTTGCATACAAAGTATAAAAAAATTTATCATGATTTATAATTACAATATTTCCTAAACCTCTTACCCAGTCGGTATATTTAACTTCACCGTCAAAAATAGTATAAACATAGCCGTCACCGGTAATTTGTATTTTTATCCCTTTGTTGTATATTTTTCCTTTAAAACCTTTTATTTTTTTTGGACCAAAGAATTCAACCACATTCCCTTCTACTGGCCAGGGAAGGTTGCCTTTATTCTTAAAAAATAGACTATTAACAATCTTTTTTTCACCTTTTTTTACAAGCTGATTATCAAGACTTTTAAATCTCTTTTCCAACTCATTTTCTTTAGATTTTAATATTGCTAAATATTGTTTTATACTGTTTTCATCTTCATTCAATATGGCAATTAGTTGTTTTTGTTGCAGTTTTTCATCTTCTAACTTATTAATTATGGAAACTTTTAATCTTTTTATAGCATTTATATCTTCCAGCTTGTTTTTAATTTTTTTATGTAGTATTTTAAGCTTTTTTTGAATAAGTTGATACTCTTTAATCAAATCATAAACTTTAAGGTTTATATTTTCTAAAAGTTCAAAATTATTTTTAACTTCATAATATTTTTTCGTAAATAATAGTAATTTTAAACGTAAGTATTTTTGGTTGTCTATAATATAGATATTAAATTTTCTGATTCTTTTTTTAAGAAAATTATTTTTAGTTTTCAATTTTTTTATTTTATATTCTATTTCTTGTTTTTCTTTTATTATTTTTTGCATTTTGGAATTAATTTTTCTTAATATATTTTTTTGCCTATTAATTGATTTTTCTAGAGATTTTAATTTTTTTTCAATTGATTTTTTACTTCTAAGGATTGTATCCAATTTTTCTGTTTCATTCTTTATTTCTTTTTTTACCTTATTAAGGTATTTTACAATACTATCGTATTCTTCAATGATTTCAGCAGAAAATACATTAAACGCTACAAAAATTAAAAAGATTACCCTAATTATCATGTATGGAACCAGCACTTTTTAAAAAACTTGATGCGCTAAAATAACTAAAACCAATAATCAAAATTAAGAAAACTATAAGATAAGTAAAGACTATTTTAGTATCTGGTAATATAAGAAATTTGAATTCTAAAATAGAGAGTATAGCTTTAACACCGATATTGTATATTATATATGTTAGAAACGCTGCAAATATAAAAGATATTATATTTTCAATAACTGATGCAATGATTATTGGAATTAGTATAAAAGATTTTGTAGCACCAACAAGACTAAGTATTTTTATTTCTGTCTTAAATTTGTACATATTCAATTTAATCATATTATGAGTTATAGATGCTATTGATAATGAAATAAATATTAATAGAATCAGAAAGAAAAAATTTAATGAATATTTTATTTTCATGAAATTTAATATCCATGTTTCACCGATTGATGTTTTTTCAACTCCATTGAATTGTTCAATTTGTTCTTTTAACCTGTTTATATAGTTTAAATCTCTAAAACTTTCTTTTATTTTAACTTCGATAAAACTTGGAAACAACTCAGTAGGTAACAGTTTTAAATATTCATCAATGTATTCATTTTTTATCAAAAAATTATAGGCATCTTGGCTGGAAAAGTATTTTATATTTTTGATCCCTTCTAGTTTTTTTATAGAATTTTTAAGATTATTAATAGTATCCTTATCATCAGTTTTTAGATAAATTCTTATTGCCTCAACTGATGTGAGCTTATCAAAAAAGCTGTTTGTTGAATATATTAATATTCCAATTGTATTTAATAAAAGTAAAATTGTAATTATAGATATATTACTATTTAAATTATTCGTTAAATTCTTTTTAAAAAATTTTATACCTTTTAAAAATAAAAATAGCATTTTTTTCATTTTGATAAGTCGCTTACAAGCTTTCCATTCTCTAATTTTATAACTCTTGCAGGATATTTATTAATCATATATTCATCATGAGTTGCCACTAAAACAGTTGAGCCATTTTTAGCAATATCTTGTAGTAGTTTAATTGTTGTTTCAGCCCTTTCCGGATCTAAATTGCCAGTAGGTTCATCTGCTAAAATTATTAATGGTTCATTAATTAAAGCCCTTGCAATAGCTACTCTCTGTTTTTCTCCTCCAGAAAGTTTTTTAACAACAGTATTTCTCCTTTTAAATATATCAAGTTTGTGCAGTAATGGTATTATTTTATTTTCCATATGAGCTTTATCTAAATAAAATATTTCAAGGGCAATTTTAATATTTTCATATACAGTATAATCTTCAAGCAATTTAAAATCTTGAAAGATGACCCCTATATTTCTCCTTAAATATGGGATACTATTTTTTGTGATATAGCTAACATTTTTTTTTCCCACAAGTACTATGCCTGATGTAGGATATAAGTCAGCATAAATAAGTCGTAACAAAGTGGATTTTCCGGCGCCACTTTTCCCTGTAATATAAACAAATTCACCACGATCAATTTTAAAAGATACATTATTAAGTGCTTTTTTATCTCCTATAAAACTTACCGAAACATTGTGAAAATCAATCATCCTTAGTTAATTGCCCCAGTTTTATTTGATTTTCAATTTCTTGATGAAGTTTTAAAGTAGTTTTAAAGTCATAAAAAGGTTCACTTTTTTTAAAAATAACCATCCCATTAGAGAATACACAAATGTTGATTTTGTTGTTATAAACTTCAGTCTGAACATGATAAGTTTTATTTTTATATTTTACTATTGAATTAAATGATCTATTCATTCTTTCTTTTTTACCATTATTTTTTTTGGATTATGATAAATAACAGGTTTATCTTTCTCTAAGTTGGTTATTTTATCAATAAATACTTTATAACTATTATTTCTCTTTTTTATTTCTTCTGCTATTTTTTTATTAAAAATAATGGAATTTTTTATTACTTTTATATTTGTTAAATTTAAAACAAAAAAATACATTATGACAACAAACAAAACTATTAATCCAAGTTTTCTAAGAGTATTAAAAAAAACACTCTCACTTATCTGTGTAACTTTATCAGGTGGTTCTATTAGTCCATAATTTATAAGTTGAAAAATTACTTTTAAAACAAAATAATCCCCAAGTGAAGTTTTTTTTATAATATCATTAATGGTATTGTTTCCATTAACTAAGTTGTACACTGTATATGCATCATTATTTAATAGTATCTTTGAACCTTGTTTTATGACAGGATCACGCTGTTTTGCATCATTTGATAGTATAATATAATCTTTGTTTCCTTCTTTTTTCTTGTAAATAAGATTTAAATCGTTTATTTTCTTTCTAAAAAGTTTCAACTCATCAATATTTTTTAGTGCATCAAGAATAATCATATCAAGTTTTATAGGTTCTATTTCTTCAGAGTTAAAATCAATGCTTGCATTTATAAATTCATAATTACCAGTTTCTAGGCTCAAAATTTTTTCAAGTTTGTTAATAATGAAACTTTTAAAAATTTCCTTTAATTTTTTTTTATCTAAAATTTTTTCTTCGATAAGTAATTTTCCAAATCTTAACGGATATTTTTTTTGTTTATCTAACAGTTCTTTTAATTTATCGTTAGTTATAATTTTTTTGGTTACTAAATAGTTTCCTATTTTCAAATCATCATTCTCTGACTTAATTTTTACATCTACTAACCTACCTTCATAAAAGTATATTTCACCCAAAAAGCCTTCATTATTAGAAATTTTCAAAATTCCAGATTTCTGGTTTTGCGATATGATTTGTAAAACATCTATAAGGCTGAATTCCTTAATATTACCTTTTAAACCCATTTTAATTCCTCAAAATATTAATTAAATATAATAATAAAAAGATTGTTATAAAAAATAAATATACTGGATAAAAAACATATTGGTAACATACGGATGTATCGGAAGCGATTAATTCATATTTAAAAGTTATGATATAGAGATTAATTGCAAAAACTATTATTAAAATTATCGAATAAATTAATTTTTCTTGCAATAGCTTTCCGCATCCAGGTAAGATGATACTTAATAAAAATTGTAATCTTTTTGTTTTAATTTCATTATTTTCAATCAATGACCTGTGTTTCATTAATTCAACTGCGTCTGCAACCGTTTCATGACTTAGATAATTTCTACATTTTTCACAAATATTATTATGCATGTGACCATCATCACATTTAATGCAATATACTTTTCCACATTTATCACATTTAAAAAGATGTAACTTAGACAATAATGTGTTTAATATTGATGCAAGAACAAATATAATTATAGTGACTATAAAAAGTTTTTTGTTGAAAGTTATCATGTAATCATTCTTATTATCCTTTATTTCAAAGTATGGTAAATAAACAGGTTGTTGATTTATCAATTGATATTGATTAAAAATTCTATAGTGCCATTTATATTTTTGCAATTTTAATAAAATATTTTCATAGGTTTCAAACTTAAAATTCTTAGCATAATAAACAGCAAGATTATACAGCACATTTGGATCAGTTGCCAGATTATATTTGTTGATTAATGAAATAGCTTTTTCTACTTTATTACTTTTAAGCAGTAGAATAATATAATTTACTAAATCTTGTTTATTGTTATAATCAAAATTTATCGTATTGAAATCTATTTCTGCATAGTCTGATTTTATAAGAAAGATTTTTTTTTCAACATCGTTTGAAAAGTTTTTGTTAATAGAAATAGGTTTTGCTGCAAAATTATATATATATTTTTGATCGCTTTTACTTTCAAATCCTATTAAGGAAAGAATAGTAAGTAATAACATGAAACAACCTAAGATGATTTTAACTTTTGGTTTTTCAAAGCTTATTAATAAAATCACAAAAAATAATGAGATTTGAAAAAAATAACTGGGTAAAGTAACAATTAAGCCTAAATAAAAAGTTATAAAGACAATTATATTAAATAAACCATAAATACCTTTATTTTCTAGATGGTTATGCAAGAATAGTGGCCAATTTTTAATTAAAATATATAAAACTAATAATATCGAAATAAAGAAAGATACGTAATAGACAAAAGTGACTAAAACAAAATTGTTAATATATTCTAAAAACATGAAAAAATCTACTTTTTGCTGCAAGATTTTTGTAATTAAGTTTTTTTCTTGAGGATAGAATTCTCCTATAACATTCACAACATCTGCTGATAGGTTTTTTTTATTTTTTAATGCTAAATCTAGTAAGGTATATGCCAATAGTTTATCATAAATACCTTTTTCTTTAATAAAAACAGTTTTTAAATAATCTAAATTTTCTTTTGAAAAATTTGTTCTGAGAGTCATTATCGCTGTTGTTAATTCATTACTATAATTGATATCTCTAGCTAATGAAATATGTTGAAATACTATAAATAAAATAACAATCAATAAAATTATCTTTTTCATAAGATAATTTTATTTTAAAAAAATAGAAATTTCAACAAAATGTTACAAAACTTAAAATCATTTATTTAAATTGATTGAATTTTTTCTTTACTTGTTATAGAAATCTGGACACATTTCTGATATAAAATATTAAATTTGAAAAATGGAGGAAATGTTGGAAAATACAATAAGATCTATTATTAAAAATTCATTAGATAAAATGGGTGTAACTGATTTTGATGATTTTATAATCGAAGTGCCTAAAAGGTCTGATAATGGTGATTTTGCAACTAATGTAGCGTTAAAGTTAGCGAAGATTATAAGCAAAAATCCTAGGGAAATTGCTGAAAATATTGTAAGTTTTATTGAAGAAAATGATTTTATTGAAAAAGTAGAAATTGCAGGCCCAGGTTTTATTAATTTTTTTATAAATAAAAAATTCTATGAAGAGATAGTAAAAAATATATTAGAAAATGATAAGTATTTTTTTCTTGATTTTGGTAAAAGCAAGAAAGTTCTTTTGGAATTTGTAAGTGCTAATCCAACAGGTCCTTTGCATATAGGGCATGGTAGAGGTGCTGCTTATGGAGATACTCTAGCAAGACTGTTGAAAGTTGCTGGTTTTGATGTAGATACGGAGTATTATATAAATGATGCCGGCAATCAGATGAAAATGCTTGGAGATAGTATTTACGAAAGATATAAACAACTTGTGAAAAAGAAATTAGAAGAATTAAAAGATGGTTATAAAGGTGAGTATATAATTGATATTGCTAAAAAAGTATTAAATAATTATGGTGACTTATTGATAAATGATCCTGAAAAGGGATTTGATGTATGCTTTAGAGTAGGTTTAAATGAGATAATGGATAGTATTAAAAATGATTTAGAACAATTTAGAATCATTTTTGATAGATGGTTTAGTGAAAAATCACTATTTACTGAAGGAAAGGTGGATAAGGCATTAGAAATATTACAGAAAAACGGTTATTTGTATGAAAAAGATGGGGCTCTTTGGTTTAAATCTACAAAATTTGGAGATGAAAAAGATAGAGTAGTAAAAAAAGCTGACGGTTCGTATACATATTTTGCTTCAGATATTGCTTATCATTTAGATAAATTAAATAGAGGTTATGATATATTAATTGATGTATGGGGTTCAGATCATCATGGTTATGTTAGTAGGATAAAAGGTGCTTTGAAAGCTCTCGGCGATAATGATGATAAACTAACAGTAGTATTGATACAGATGGTCAACCTTATAAAGGAAGGGAAAAGAATATCAATGTCTACAAGAGCTGGCGAATTTATTTCATTAAAATGGTTGTTAGATGAAGTAGGTGTTGATGCAGCAAGATATTTTTACTTAATGAGAGATCACAATGCTCAGTTTGATTTTGATATTGATTTGGCAAAATCAAAATCTTCTGACAATCCAGTGTATTATGTTCAATATGCACATGCTAGGGTTAACAGTCTTTTCGAAAATGCTAAATTAAAGAATATCACATTTATTCAAGGTGAAAATCTTGATCTACTTTCTGAACGTCAAGAAAAAGAGTTAATTAAAAAAATGTATGAATTTAAAAAAATAATAAAAGCTGCTGCGGCTCATTTTGAACCACATAGAATAACATACTATCTTCAAGATTTAGCTGCTCTTTTTCATAATTATTATTATAATACAAAAATTATTACTGACGATTATTATGTAACAAATGCTAGGTTAAACCTCTCTAAAGCGGTTGCTATAACAATAAAATTTGGATTAAGTATTCTTGGAGTAAATGCTCCGGAGAAAATGTGATGAAAGATTTTGAGAAAATAAAAGAAAAGAAGAACAAAGATGATTTTAAGGGAGTTCTTTTCATAGGGTTAATATTTGTTATTGCAGTTGGAATAATAGTTTTCATTATAATTCAACTAACCAATCAATATATAGAACTAAAAGAAAAGCTTACTGAAGAAAATAGAACATATGAAGACACATTGACTAACCCTAAAGAATCAGAAAAGAAAATTATTATTTCGTCAAAAAATAATTCTGTAATTGATGTAGAACAAATTGAAAATAATGTGAAAAATACACTTAGTCTTAAAGAAGAACTATCTGAAGATAATAAGAATAAAACGATAGTAGGTAAAAGTATTAACCATACTTTAAAAACAAATAATTCAACAAAGATTATAGGAGATTCTAAGAAAACAGTAAAGGAAAATAAAGTCAAGACAGAGCAATCTTTAAAAACAGCAAAAACAAAAAACAAAAAACATGTATCTATTAAAATAAAACATAATAAACAAGTAAATAATGATAAAATAGTAAGAAAATCTAACTTAAACAATAAGACATATGTTGTACAATTAATGGCATTTAAAAACAAAAAAGTTGCAGAAAATAAACTTGTGAAAATCCGAAAAATTTTACCGGATGCTTTTGTTATGAAAATTGATTTGGGGAGTAAAGGAGTATGGTATAGAATTAGATGTTGTTATTCGGAAAACTATGAAACTGCAAAGACAAAGGTCGAAAAAATAAAAAAGCAGTTGAAGGTTAATCCAATAATAGTAAAAACAAATCAATGAAAAAAACTATCTTATTCTTTTTATTTATTTTATTTAACACTATAATTCTCAATGCAAAAATTGTTTTAGTCAATAATGAAAAACCACAAAAAATCGTTGGTGTTCAAATTTTTAATATGCAAAAAAGTTACAAAAATAATTTAGATTATTATTTTTCATTATTAAAAAAAGCTGGGGTAAATACTGTTTTTATTCGAGTTTTTCAAAACGATGGTGATAGATATCATTATGGTATAAAAACATCTTGTAAACACGGACTATATTTTAAATCTGATAAAGCATGTACAGTTTATGATATTTTACCAGAATTTATTAGGTATGGTAAAAAATATGGGATAAAAATATATGCATGGATAGGAACAAGGAAACTTTCCTTTTTAGTAGAAAAGTATGGCAAAAATAAGACTTTTTACTTATCTAATAACAGAAAAAGAGAAGGATACGGTGTAGATCTCTTTTCTTCTGTTATTTTTAAAGAATTAATTTCAATTTTTAGAGAATTAGCAAGATATAATATAGATGGTATTTTACTGCAGGATGATTATATATTGAGGATAGATGAGTCAGCTAGTTTTGATGCTTTAACAAAATATTTAATAGATCATGATAAAAATTTATCACCAAACTATACCTTTGATTCTCTTCCAATAGATTTTTTTACTTGGAAAAAAGATTATTTAGCAGATTTGTTAAATAGAATAAAATGGGAAGTTAAAAAAATAAATCCAAAAATTAAATTTGCTGTAAATATTTACTATGAAACATTGTTAGATAAAAATAAAGGAATTAAATGGTATGGGCAGTGTATTGACACTTATAACAAATTAGGATTTAAATATTTTGCATCAATGCTTTATAGTGAACAAATTAAGAAAGAAATGAAATTTGATAATAATAATTATTTAATAATGTTAGATAATATTTTATCGGTATGGTCAAATAAAATATATCCATCTTACCGTTTAATTGCTAAGCTTCAAATAAGAGATTTTAAAAAAAAGGTAAAAATAGATAAAACTTTTTATGAAAAAACATGTAGATTAATTAATAAATATAATGTAAGCTATATCCTTGTTCCATTTGAAGATTTGGCTGACTTAGATTATATTTGTAAATAGATTTTTATTTAAATTGTTAATATGTAGAGGTGTTATATGAAAGTTGGTGTTATTGGAGGAGGAATTTCTGGTATTTCTGTATCGTTCTGGTTAGAATTTTTTGCAAAAGAGAATAATAAGAGTATTGAAATTTATCTTTTTGAAAAAAGTTCCAAACTTGGTGGTACTATTGACACTTTTAAGCAAAACGGTTTTGCTATAGAGTCCGGTCCAAATGGGTTTTTAGATAGCAAACCATCAACAGTTATGCTTTTTGAAAAAGCTGGCTTAAAACAAAACTTATTGCCAAGTAACGAAAAAGCAAAAAAACGATTTATAATGAGAAATGGAAAGCTTCATAAACTACCAGAAAAACCTGGAGATTTTTTATCTTCACAGTTATTAACCTTTAAAGGAAAATTGAGAGTTATTGGTGAACTATTTGTTCCTCAGAAAAAAAATATTTATGATGAAACTATTGCAGAATTTGCTAAAAGGAGATTAGGAAAAGAGGCACTTGATTATCTCATTTCGCCAATGGTTTCTGGAGTATTTGCAGGAGATCCTGAAAAATTAAGTCTTAAATCCTGTTTTCCTGTTATTTATGAATTGGAAAAAGAGTATGGGGGACTTTTTAAAGCATTGTTCAAAAAGAAAGGGAAAAAAAGTGGTCCAGCTGGCCCAGGAGGGAACCTTACTTCTTATAAAGGTGGACTTATAAACGGAGTAAACGATCTTGCTACTAAATTGAAAAATACCAAAATATTGTTTAATAATTCTGTTGATAAAATTATAAAAGAAAATAATATGTTTGTTGTGTTTGCAAATGGTAATAAATATGTTTTTGACAATATTATCATAACTTCTCCTGCATATATTTCTGCTAATTTTTTAGAGTATTTGAATAAAGATTTAGCCAGTGAATTATCAAAAATTCATTATGCTCCAGCCTTTGTCATCGGTTTTGGATTTAGATTTGATGATGTGTTAGATCCTCTTGATGGTTTTGGATATTTAATTCCTTTAAGTGAAAAGAAAAAGATTTTAGGTGCATTATTTACATCTTCTATTTTTCCAGAAAGAGCACCTGCAAATCATAAGCTTATTAGAGTCATTATGGGTGGGGATAAAAACAGTTGGATTTTAAATCATACACCAGATGAGTTGAAAGAAATAGCATTTGAGGAAATAAAAGATATTCTTGGTATAAAAAATCGTCCGTTGATATATAAATATTTTTTATGGGAAAAGGCAATTCCTCAATATTATAAAGGTCACAGTGAAATTGTAAGTAAAGTTAGTATGATATGCAAAGATATACAAGGTATTTATATAGGTGGAAACCTACTTTATGGTATAGGAATAAACGACTGTACAAAAAGAAGTTATGAAATTGCTAAAGAGATTTTCTCATAAAAAATCTCTTAGGGTATAACTTTTTAGGTCGTTAACAAACTTGATTTTTATATTATTTAAAATATTACTTATACTGCAATTTTCGATCTTATTACAGTAAGTTGGATTATCAAGACATTCATTAATAAATATTTCTCCATCCACAGCAGTAATTATATCATACAATGTAATTTCATCAGGTTTCTTTTTTAATCTAAAACCACCTTTTTTCCCTTTACCTGATACTAATAATCCTTTTTTTGCTAAAACTTGCAATATTTTTCCCAAGAAACTATCAGGAACTTCACAAAATTTAGAAAGTTCACTACGCATAAATACCTTACCATTTTCAGCTTTTGCAAAAAAAACCATAACTCTGAGTGCATAGTCAGTTGCTCTTGTAATTTTCATATAATCTCCTTTTAAGATAAAAATACTCTTAAAGTATTTTTTTGTCAATTTTTATTTGACTTGATTTTTTAACCTCTTTAATACAATATAAACAAAAAACAATAGATGGAGGTTTGATGTGAAAAACTATCTGATGATGTTGCTTTTATTAATAATATTTAATTCAACGGTTTCTTGTGTTGCTCCAGTTGTTATTGCTGCAGGAGCAGGTGCAGGTGCTACATACAGTTTGACTGCAGATTCTGTTTCAGATAATTTTGCAGTATCTAAAGAAAGAGCTGTAGAGATATTTTCCCAAATAATTAAACGTGAGAAGGGTAAACTAATACTTGTTTCCATATCAGAAGGAAAAATCAATGCTGAGATAAACAACATAAAAATATATTTTAGAGCAAAACCTTTAACCCCTAACGCTACGAAAGTAATCATAAAAGCAAGAAAAGGTTACAATTTATTACCTGATAAAGAAACTGCTATTAATCTTTTTAAAAAATTTGTTAAGGTTATAAATGGTTAGAAACGCTGTAATGAAGGATGCAAAAGTTATACAGCAATTAGTTAACAGTTATGCAAAAAATGGGGAAATGCTTCCTCTTAGCATAAATGAAATATATGAAAATATTTTAAAGTATTTCGTTTATGAAGAAAATGGTAAAATCTTTGGTTGTTGCGCCCTTTTTCCATCATGGGAAGACTTAGCAGAAATTCGGTCTTTAGCAGTATTGCAAGATAAACATAAGAGAGGAATAGGTAAAATTTTGGTTGAACAATGTATAAATAGAGCTAAAGAATTAGGTGTTTCTAAGGTATTTGCTCTTACTTATAAGGTTGATTTTTTTAGGAAACTAGGATTCAAAATTATAAACAAAGAAAAATTGCCAAAAAAAATCTGGTCTGACTGCTTGAAGTGCTCAAAATTTCCAGATTGTGATGAAATTGCTGTAATTAAGGAGATTTAGATGAACTATTTTGAATTAATTAAATTGATAGATCATGAATATGATAAAATTAATATATATATAGAAGATATTGTAAGTTTTAAGATAACTGTAAAGATGGGGGAAATTGAAGATTTAAAAACAGTTAAAAGTCGAGAACATTATATAAGAGTTTTACACAACGGTAAACTTTGTACCTATAAAATTTCAGGAATGGATTTAAAAGTTATTAAAGAAAGTTTCTCCAAAATTAAAAACTTATTTGATTATTTAAACTTTGATCAATATATTGATTTTCCGAAAATTGATAAATTTAATAAAAAGTTATTTATTAGGGATGAAGTTTTTGAAAAATTAGATCATAATAAACATTTGACAACTGCATTAGAAATAGAAGCAAATGCTTTAAATTTTAGCAATTATATTAAAAATGTTAGACATACAACTTTTTCTTCAACACTGGAAAAAATATGTCTAATAAATTCTGAGGGGGATGTTGTTTCACAAGAATCTACTTATTTTTCAGGTTCTACATATGTAGTGGCAGATAATGGGAAAGATTCTCAAAGTGGTTATGATTTTTCGGTTACAAGATATTATGATGATTTTGATTACAATCTTGTTGGAGTTAGGGCTGCAAAATCAGCAGTAAGACTTTTAAATGCTAAAAAGTTAAATAGTGGTAAATATTATTTGGTGTTTGAAAACACAGTTATGGCAGAATTCCTTGAATTGATATCAGATTTGGTAAACGCGGAACATATTATCAAAAACAAAAGTTTTTTAAAGGAAAAAATAGGAGAAAAAGTAGCTAGTAATGTTCTTTCAATTTATGATGATACAAAGTTGGAAAGAGGTGTTGGAAGTTATTATTTTGATGATGAGGGGGTTGTTGGCAATAAAACTTTTGTAATTGTAAATGGCGAATTAAAAAGTTATTTACACAATAGTTATACTTCTAAGAAATTAAATACCAAAAATACAGGTAACGCATCATTGAGTAATAGTGGAAAAATAGAAATTTCTTCTTCAAATTTTATTTTAAAAGAAGGTGAAAAAGATTTGCAATCAGAAATCACAAAATATAATGATGTACTTTTAATAACTGATGTGATGGGTATGCATATGGCGGATCCTATAAGTGGAGAATTTTCTGTTGGTATAAATGGTATTTATTATAAAAACGGCGAAGCTATAACTCCATTTAAGGAAATGGTGTTAACTGCAAATCTTAAAGATTTACTTGAAAACTGTGCTATCATTTTTAATGATATTAGAGATTTTGGTGGAATAATTACTCCATCTGTAATGTTTGATAAATTTTCTGTTAGTGGTAGTTAATTATTTTAGAATATGTGTTTATGAGGTCAATATGATTATTGAAGAGTTGATAGAAATACTAGAAAAAATTGATGAAAATATTAATTCTTTTAGAAAAATAGTTAATAAAGAAGAGTTAGAATCTAAAATAGCAGAAATTGATAGGAAATCGATGGAAGATCCAGAATTTTGGAGTAAAAAAGAATCAAAGCAACTTCTTAAAGAACAGTCTGTATTAAAAAAGTTTTTATCCGAATGGGAAGAGCTGACAATATTGAGGGATGATATTGATGTTTTAATTGAGCTATATAAAGAAGGTTCTGAAGAAGTTGAGCAGGAACTACTAGATAACATTGAAACTTTAAAAAAGAAAGTCATAGATTTTGAATTGAAATTAATATTAAGCGGTGAGCACGATATAAACAATGCTATTGTCACTATTCATGCTGGTGCAGGTGGTACAGAGGCTTGTGATTGGGTATCTATGCTTTTTAGAATGTATACTCGATGGATTGAAAGAAAAAAGTTTAAATATGAAATATTGGATATGTTACCTGGTGATGAAGCGGGAATTAAATCTATCACTTTTAATGTAATAGGTGAATATAGTTATGGTTATCTAAAAGGTGAATCTGGAGTTCACAGACTTGTTAGAATTTCTCCCTTTGATTCTAATAATAGGAGACATACATCTTTTGCATCTGTATTTGTTTTACCAGAAATTGATGAAAATATTGAAATTGAAATTAATGAATCAGATTTAAAAATAGAGACATTTAGAGCTAGTGGAGCGGGCGGGCAGCATGTAAATACAACAGATTCAGCTGTAAGAATTACTCATCTCCCAACAGGGATTGTAGTTACTTGTCAGAATGAAAGAAGTCAACACAAAAACAAAGCCCATGCAATGAAGATTTTAAAAGCTAGACTTTACGAATATGAAATGGAAAAAAGGAATAAAGAGAAGGAAAAACTAGAAAGCAGTAAAACAGAAATAGGGTGGGGTAATCAAATAAGGTCTTATGTGATGCATCCTTATAAAATGGTAAAAGATTTAAGAACAAGGTATGAAACAGGTAATGTGGATGCAGTAATGGATGGGGATATAGATGATTTTATCCGTGAATATCTTCTTATGGAGGCAGGTATAACAAAAGATGTTGACAAAAATTAAAACCTTGAGACCTACCTACGCTTATATTGATCTATCGAACTATAAACATAATATCGAGATAGCTAAAAAATTGTCTAACTCAAAAATTATAGCTATTGTAAAGGCTGATGCTTATGGTCATGGTGCTATAAAAATAGCAGAGTTTGCATACAAACAGTGTGATATAACGCATTTTGGTGTCGCTACAATAGAAGAAGGAATAAGCTTAAGGAGAAAGTTAAAAGATGCTCATATAATTGTACTAGGTTATGTCGATGAAAAATATTATGATGAAATACTGGCTAATAATCTTATACTTACAATCTATGATTATAATTTGGCCTCAAGTTTCAATAGATATCTAATCTCAAAAAATTGTATTCACCCTGCTGCATTGAAAATTGATACAGGGATGAATAGACTTGGATTTGATACAAGTATTAGTTATTTTGAATTATCAAGTACTTTTTCAAATATCAAATTTGTTTTGTGCATGACACACTTATCTTCTTCTGATACTGATAGAAAATATACAGAATTACAAATTAAAACATTTAAAAACTTTTTAAGGAGAGAAAACTTAAACATCCCTTCTTCTGTGTTTAACTCATCAGCGATATGTTTTTATAAAAATGATTTTGACTATACAAGGCCTGGTATTATGACTTATGGTTATGTATACCCTGAAAATAGTTTTAGCCTAAAACCTGTAATGAAAATATTTTCAAAAATTGTTCATGTAAAAGAGTTGAAGAAAGGTGATAAAGTTAGCTATAATCAAATGTTTATAGCTGATAAAAAAATGAAAATTGGTGTTGTACCTATTGGTTATGCTGATGGTTATTTTAGAAGCTTAAGTAATAAAGGTTTTATGTATGTCAATGGAAAGCGTTGCAATGTAGTAGGGCGTGTATGTATGGATATGACAATGATAGATATATCTCATCTTAGCGACAATGAGATACTGGAAGAAGTAGAAATATTGGGTGAAAATGTTGGGGCTAATATATTGGCAGAACTATGTAATACAATTAGTTATGAAATATTATGTGCAATTTCAGATAGAATTCCAAGGGTTTACAGTGATGATTATTAATTTTTTTGAAATTGTTGGATCTCCTGTTTTAAAACTTATATTAGGATCTGGTAGGTTATTTTTAATATTTATTGATACAGTTCGATGGATGTTTGTTCCACCATATAGGATTAAGCTCTTATTTAAACAAATGGAATTTATAGGGGTAAGTTCACTGTCTGTAATTATACTTACAGGAACATTTACAGGGATGGTTTTTTCTTTTCAAAGTTATATAGGTTTTCATAAATTTGGAGCAGAATATATGGTTGGAACTGTAGTAGGAATAGGAATGGCAAGAGAATTGGGACCTGTTTTAAGTTCAATTATGGTCGCAGCAAGGGCTGGTTCCGCTATTGCTGCAGAAATAGGTACAATGAGAGTGTCCGAGCAAATTGATGCTTTATATGCTTTAGCGGTAGAACCTGTTCAATACCTTATCGTTCCAAGAGTTTTAGCTGGTGTAATTGTTATGCCAATTTTAAATGTTATAGCTGTTTTTTGTGGTATAGTGGGTGGTTACTTTGTTGGAGTTGAAATTCTTGGGATAAATAAAACTCTTTTTTTAGAAACCATGTACAAATATGTAGAATTTGAAGATTTGTACAATGGGATTATAAAAGCAACTGTTTTTGGGTTGATTTTGACGCTAGTGGGTTGTTATAAAGGTTTTTATACTACAGGTGGGGCAGAAGGAGTAGGAAAGTCAACAACAGAATCAGTAGTAATGTCCTGTGTCTTGATACTAGTATTTGATTATATTTTAACAGCAATAATGTTTTAGAGGATTGTATGGAAATTGCAATTGAGATAATAGATTTGCATAAAAGTTTTGGGAGACACAAAGTACACAAAGGTATAGATTTAAATATTATAAAGAACGCTATTACTTGTATAATCGGTCCTTCTGGTACAGGCAAAAGTGTTTTACTAAAACAAATGATGGGACTTATTAAACCTGATAGTGGTAAAGTAATTGTTTGTGGGGAGGATTTGTCTACACTTAGTAAAAAAAAGTTATTAGATATAAGGAAAAAATTTGGTATGCTTTTTCAAAATGCAGCATTGTTTGACTCAATGAACGTATATGAAAATGTAGCTTTTCCATTAAGAGAACACACAAACCTAAAAGAAAAAGAAATAAAAGAAATAGTTTTAGAGAAATTGGCTCTAGTGGGGTTGAAAGACGTTGAATATAAAATGCCTTCTGAGTTATCAGGTGGTATGAGAAAAAGGGTAGGGCTTGCAAGAGCTATTGCCCTTGAGCCTGAAATAATTCTTTATGACGAACCTACTACAGGACTTGACCCTATAATGACTGATGTCGTAGATACTTTGATTTATGATACGCAGAAAAAGTTAAACGTAACTTCTGTGGTGATCTCACATGATATAGACTCTACTTTTAAAATTGCTGATTATATTGCTATGATTTATGATGGAAAAATAGTAATGTATGGCACACCAGAAGATTTTAAATCATCAGATAACCCTTATGTTGTGCAATTCTTGAGTGGATCTAAAGATGGACCTATAAAAATAGGATAAATGGGGGATTAAATGCGTTATTCGTTAGAGGCAAAAGTCGGTGTTTTTGTTGTGTTAGGACTTTTATTGCTCGGTTATATGACCACAAAAGTGGGTGATATAAATTGGGGTAAAAAAAACGGGTATGAAGTGATCGTATATATAAATGATGCAAATGGACTTGTGAAGGACGCTATAGTAAAATACCGTGGTGTTGAAGTTGGAAAAGTAAAAAATATAGAACTAGTGGGAGATAAAGTAGAAGTTAAAGTGATAATTAATAATAGATATAAAATTCCTGATAACGTAATTGCAACTATAAGATCAGCTGGATTTCTTGGGGAAAAATATCTAGAGCTTATCACTAAAAACGAGAAAAATACAGGTTATCTTGTTGCTGGCAGTCAAATTGATAAATACAAAGGGACTGTTGATCTTGACCAACTTCAAAATAAACTTGCAGACATTGCTGACGATATAAAAGCTATTACTGAGTCTTTGAGAGAAGTACTAGCATCAGATAATGGTAAAACAAACATGAAACTTACTTTGGAAAATATACGCTACTCTACAGAGTATATCAGAGTTATGCTTGAAGAAAATCAGAAACGTATTAATCAGATTGTAAAGAATGTTGAAACTATTACTTCATCATTAAAAGAAATAACATTAAGTAATCAGCAAAATGTTAATGATTTGATTGCTAATCTAAAGGAAGTATCTGAAACCTTAAAAACTCAAACTCCTCTAATTGCTACTAAAATTAATAATATAACTACTAACATAGATGAACTTATAGGAAATTCAAAGGGTGATTTACGCAAAACAATTTCTAACATGAAGGTTGTTACTACAAAATTGGAAAAAACAGTGGATAACCTTAATGCAATTACTGATAAAATAAATAACGGACAAGGTACGATTGGAACACTTATAAATGATAATGAGACAGCTCAAGATGTGAAAAAAACAATTAAAGGTTTAAAAAAACTTGTTACCGCTTATGATAGATTTAAGTTTTATTTATCTTTTAGTGGTGAAAAAATGTGGGATACAGGAGAAACAAAGGGGTATTTACATCTAAAGATTCAACCACGCAAAAACAAATATTATCTTTTGGGTGTAGCCACAAGTACTGGTGGAAAACCATACACCGTGGTAACAGACTATAGTTTTACAGGTGATATTCCATACTATGTTGATGGTAATACAGGTGCTACTAGTAGTAGTTATTCTGTTACTGAAACAAGGAGAGAAAAAAACTCTCTTACTTTTATAGCGCAGTATGTTCAAAGGTTCTATGATCAACTTGACTTAAGAATAGGTCTTATGGAATCTGAGTTTGGAGTAGGTGCTGACTATTTTCCTTTAAAAAATGAGAAATTACAACTTAGTTTTGATGCATATGATTTCTCAGATGATTCCGAAGACAGAAAACCTCATTTAAAAACAAAGCTACAGTATAATTTTACTAAAAATCTTTTCTTAAATATTGGTTATGATGATTTCTTAAATGATGAAACAAGAAGTGCATTTTTTGGTGGTGGAATTATTTTTCTTGATGAAGATTTAAAGTATCTTTTTGGGAAAGTACCGTTACCATCTAATTGAGGGTGGAAATGATAAAAGTTAAGGCTTATGCTGACTTGACAAGATATCTTACTAAAGAATCAGGTAAATTTGAAGTAAATTTTGATAATAAAGGAGAAGAAGTTACTGTAGAAGAAATAATAAACTATTATGGTATTCCAGGTGAAAAAATACAAATTATTTTGGTAAACGGTCTCCATTCAGATGAAAAAACAATTGTGAAAGATGGTGATACGGTGGTTTTCTTTTCCCCAGTGGGTGGTGGATGAAAAAACTTGCACTTGGTATTTCCACATGTCCTAATGATACTTATATTTTTGGTGCATTAATAAACAGATTAATAGATACACCTTATGAATTTAAAGTTGTTCTTGATGATGTGGAAGTTTTAAATAATATAGCTATCAATAATTTTTTGGATATAATAAAAGTTTCTTATGGAGTCATACCAAAATTAATTGACAAATACGTAATACTTAAAAGTGGTGGTGCGTTAAGTTATGGTTATGGACCTATTTTAGTATCAAAAAATTTCAAAAAGATTGATGAGTTGAAAGGAAAGAGTATAGCGATACCAGGCTTTAATACCACTGCTTATAATTTATTTAAATATTTTTATGGCGATGATTTTAACTTTTTTCATTTGAGATTTGACAGAATAATTCCTGCAATTATAAAAGGTGATGCTGATGCTGGACTATTAATTCATGAAGGAAGATTTGTTTATAAAACTTTTGGATTAAATCTTATATGTGATTTAGGTGTTATATGGGATGAAAAATTTAATGCACCTATTCCGCTTGGTGCGATCGTTTTAAAGAGAGAACTTATTGAGCTTACTCCTGAAATCAATAGTCTTATTAGGAAATCATTAGATTATGCGAAAAACAACTTTTTTGAAATAAAACCGTTTGTTGAAAAATATGCTCAAGAATTAAATGAAATAATACTTAGAAAACATATTGATGCTTTTGTTAATGATAATTCTTATGATTTATCAAAATATATAAATCAATTATCTACTTTTCTAAACATTGATCAATCTTGCTTTGTGTAATAACATTGCTTTATTTTGACAAAACTCTTTTATTTTTAATAAAATTTACTTATTATTAAAGTATGAAATATTATTATATACTTGCTTTTTATCTTATTTTTTATTGTATATTGCATTCAATAATGGCAGATGATGTTATTATGAATAAAATATATTATAAATGGTGGTATAGAAGTTTTTATGTTATGGTTTCAGTGTTTTTATTGATTCCTGCAGTAATCTTTTATAATAAAATTGAAAATAGTATATATTTTTTCAATCCTCCTTTAGTGATAAAGATAGTGCTTTATATTGTTAGTATAGCGGCTTTATTATTTGGTTACTATGCTTCTAAGTCTTATAATAATAGTGAATTTTTAGGAATTAAACAAATAAAACGGTTTTTCAGCAAAGGTGTGACAGAGACAAATCCTCATAAAAAAATGTTAGTTGAAGGTGCATTAGGATATGTAAGACATCCATACTATTTTACTGGTATTGTATTACTGTGGTCAAGACCATTAAAGTTAAAAGACTTAATAGTAAATATTATTTTTACATTATATTTCATAATTGGTGCAATAAATGAAGAAAGAAAATTGATAAAATATTATAGCACAGAATACATAAATTATAGAAAAGAAGTTCCAATGTTAATACCAAAATTCTTTAGGTTTAAAAAATGAAAACTATTATTGTTGCGAATCCCGTAAGTGGTTCATTTAATAGAGAAATATTTGATAACTGCTTAAAGATACTTTATAAAAAGCTTACAGATATAAAAGTAGTTTTTACTGAATATGTAAATCATGCAGAAAAAATATCTCATAATGAAGAATATGATTTGATAATTACTGCTGGTGGAGATGGTTTGATAAATGAGGTAATAAATGGAATTGAATCAAGAAGAGATAAAAACAAAGCTATACTGTTTTATAATTTACCATTTGGCACCAGTAATGTATTTTGTAGGGAATATAATATCCCATTAAAACCTGAGCTTGCTGCAGAAAAAATGAGTATAGTTGAGTTTGATTCAATACCATTAGGATTTATTGGAGGAAGATATTTTACACTTATGTTAGGTGTAGGTTTCGACGCCACAGCTGTAAAATATGTAGATTTAGCTTTTAAAAAAAAATATGGTAAAATGGCGTATATCAAATCAGGGATTAATTCTTTATTATTTAAAAAATTCTATCCTTTTAATGTGTACATTAATGGAAGAAAAATTAATGCATATCATATGATTGTAGCTGTTAGTAATAAATACGCAGGAAATTTTGTTTTATCAAGAGCATTTAAAAAAAATCTCCTTAACATCTTTTACTTAGATAATAAATCTAAATTAAAACTTTTAAAAAACATTGTATCCATATCCTTTCACAAAGGATTTGTGGGTAATAAATCTACTTGTAATATTCTAAAAATATGTGGTACGGATGAGTTTCAGCTTGATGGTGATTTTTTCAAACTTAACAGTAAAAATAATTTTGTAAAGTTAAAAAAATCTTCCTTCTTTTTGATTAAATCATTATAATTAAATATGATAGTTTGATAACTATTTTTAAAGTTTTTACTTTGGGAGGTTAACTTGAATAATAAGGAAGCAAGAGATGTTTTATCAAAACTCGGCTTCATATACTATGAAGGAATTATAAAAAAAGATACAGTTCGTATCACATATATTTCCGATGAAGTTTTGAATTACATTTCTGATAAGTCTATTGTGTATAATAATAATTTTTTTAAAGAAATTTTAACAACAAACCATAAAGATGCTTTTAACTATTTTATTGAAAACGCAAAACATAAAAAATACATTGAACTACTATATCAAATTGAAGTCAATAATCAAAAGTTTTGGGTGATTGATTTTACTTTTTTTGAACATAAAGACGAGAAAATTTTATTCCACGGGTATCTAAAAAGTATAACTCAACATTTTGAAAATTTCATAGAGAAGAAAGAGATTTCAGAGTACTCTAAAAAGATTTATTCTCTTATTACAACGTTTTTGGAAAAAGATGATATAACTGAAGAGGATATTATTGAAAATTTTATTAAAATTTATAATTTTAATAAAATTGCAATTATAAAAATAGAAAATAATAAACCTAAATTATACCTGCATAATTTTTATGAATATGAAGTTAAAGAAATTATAAAGTTATTTGATTCTAAAACAATTGAAGGTGAAAATTATAAACTTTTTTACTTGTCTGACAATCAGATAGTTGTATTACCTATTAATGAAGTAAGAAAAATAGTAGAAGAACGTTTTAAAACTATTTTGAAGATTATAAGTTTGATTATTGACTACTCAAGCAAGAAAAAGCGCTTGAAAAAATCTATAAGTAACAATTTAAAACTGATTGATCAATTAAAGATTAATTATGCTTTTCTTGAGCATATTTTAGATAATTTACAATCAGGGGTATGTGTAGTAGATGAACTAAATAATATTGTTTTAAGTAATAATGTTTTCAATAAGTTTTTTAAGAAAAAAGAAGTTAATAACTTATTAGTAAATAATAACACTATATTATCCCAAAACGACAATTACTTCAAAATATATATAAAAGATTTGAAAATTGAAAATGAAATTTATAAGATGATACTTGCTGTTAATGTTACAGATATTGTTAAATATGAACAAGAGATTTCAAGATTAGATAGGCTTGCAGCAATAGGCCAACTTACAGCTGGGATAGCTCATGATTTTAATAATATATTAACGGGTATTATGGGGATGAGTAATGCATTAAAAATGCTTGAAAGTGACAGTAAAAAATTAGAATTTTTAGAAAATATTGAAAAACTAGTAGACAAAGCAGCAGGGGTAATCAAACAACTTCTTGATTTTGCAAGGCAATCCGAAGGTACAGGACAGTTCATCGATTTAGTTCCATTTGTTAAAGAATTTACAAAAATACTAAATAATACTTTCCCAAAGAAAATAAAGATAAGTTTTAAATATAACCAATACGAAAAATATATAGTATTTGTTGATCCAGTTCAGCTCGATAGAGTTTTGATGAATATCTGTGTAAATGCAAAGGATGCCATAGGGGATAAGCAGGGAGAAATAAAAATTGTGTTAGAAAAAATAGAAATAAAAGATAATAGTTTTAAAGACCTGGTTAGTTTAGTTGAGAATGGCAAATATGTTTGTATCAGCATATCAGATTCGGGAGAAGGTATTCCAGAAAAAATAAGAAAGAAAATATTTGATCCATATTTTACCACTAAAGAATTTGGTAATGGATTGGGACTTGCTCAAGTTTATGGACTTGTAAAAAATAATAATGGCTATATTACTTTTGAATCAGAATTAGGGGAGGGAACAACATTTTATATATTATTACCTGAAGCAAAGTCAAAAAATGAATTTAAAGAAGAGTTTAAAAAAAATAAAAGAAATGAAAATTTATTGATAAATAAAAAAATACTGATTATTGATGATGAAAAATATATTATAGAACCTCTGATTATGTATCTTGAAAACTATGGGGCAGATATAGATTTTACCACATCAGGAGTTGAAGGAATACGTTTAGCTGAAAAAAATACTTATGACGTAATTATTACTGATTATTATGTGGCGGATATAGATAGTCTAGAACTTTTGGAAAAGCTTAAAAGTTTATGTAAAAACATCATTGTGATGTCAGGTTATCCTGTAAAAAATATGGAATTACCTTTTTTAAAAAAACCTTTTGCTCTTGATAAACTATTAGAGTTAATAATAGAGCTGTTTAACAATTAGTCTCTGCCACTGAAAAATTGTATATAAACAAATAATTACTTTTCAGCTGCAATTAAATTATATTAAAAAGTAAGGATTAAACTATTAAACTTTTATTTCTATATTTATACCCAATTCATTTTTATATTTTTCAATAATGGGATCAACTTCTTCATTTATAAATTCTAAAACCTGCTCAGGGGCTCTGCCAATAAACTCTTTTGGATCCAAAAGAGTTTTTATTTCATTTTCATCTAGTGGGACACGATTATCTTTTATCAATCTTTCAAGCAAATCATTTTCCATCCCTTCAAGCTTTATTTTTTTACCAGCTTCCATAGAATGAACTCTGATTATTTCGTGCATTTCTTGCCTGTCAGCGCCTTTTTTTACTGCTTCCATTATAATATTTTCTGTAGCCATAAAAGGTAATTCTTGTTTGATATGTTTTTCGATCATTTTTTCATATACAATTAAACCGTCTGTTATATTAATCAATAAATTGAGTATCGCATCTACTCCCATAAATGATTCAGGAATAGTAATTCTTCTATTTGCAGAGTCATCGAGAGTGCGTTCAAACCATTGAATAGCATGTGTCATATAAGGATTCAAAGAAAGAGTAATAATGTGTCTTGCAAGAGCGCATACCCTTTCACTTCTCATGGGGTTTCTTTTGTAAGCCATAGCACTTGAACCAATCTGTTTCTTCTCAAAAGGCTCTTCAACTTCTTTTAGGTTTTGTAATAATCTTATATCAGTGGCCATTTTATGGGCTGACTCTGCTATTTTTGCAAGAAGACTTAACACTTTTGTATCTTGTTTGCGAGTATAAGTTTGTCCTGTTATTTTTAAAACTTTATCAAATCCCATCTTTTTAGAAACAATTTCATCCAGTTTTTTTACTTTTTCACTATCATTGTCAAAAAGTTTCATAAACGAGGCCTGAGTTCCAGTTGTTCCTTTAACACCTCTAAATCTTAAGTTTTGTAAGAGATATTCAAGTTCATCAAAATCAAGCATAAAATCTTGAAGCCATAAAGAGGCCCTTTTACCAACTGTGGTAAGTTGAGCAGGTTGATAGTGAGTGAATCCTAAAGTAGGAAGATGTTTGTATTTTAAGGCAAAGTTTCTTAAATTATAAATTAAATTTACCAATTTTTTTCTAATATGAATCAAGGCCTCTTTCATAACAATTAAATCGCAATTATCACCCACATAAGCTGATGTGGCACCAAGATGTATGATTGGCTTGGCATTTGGAGCTATCTTACCGAAAGTATGAACATGAGCCATTACATCATGCCTCAAACTTTTTTCCATTTCTTTTGCATACTCAAAATCGATATTATTTATATTAGACTTCATTTCTTTAATCTGCTCTTCTGTAATTGGGAGCCCTAGTTCTTTTTCAGCTTCAGCCAAAGCAATCCATAGTTTTCTCCATGTGCTAAACTTTTTTTGTGGAGAAAAAATATATTGAATTTCTTTGCAAGCATATCTCTCAGTTAGTGGATTAACAAAAGTCTCGTATCTACTCATTTATTTCACACCTCACTTATTTTCTTCCCCCAGTACTTTGCTTTATCCAAAATTTCCTCTTCATCAACTGTTATAATTTTTCTATTTTCCATTACATGGTTACCATTTATAAAAACATCTGTAATATCGGATGACTTTGCAGCATAAATTAGTTGAGACACAGGATTATAGAGAGGTTGAAGATGACATTTGTTTAGGTCTACAATGATTAGGTCTGCAAAATTTCCTTCTTTTATTTGCCCTGTATTTTCAATATACAATCCTTTTGCTGAATTTATTGTTATCATATACAGTGCTGTTTTTGCATTTATTGCTGTAGCATCATTACTGTAAGCTTTATGGAATTTTGATACCACTGAAACTTCTGCTAAAATATCAAGATCATTGTTACTTGCAGCACCATCTGTTCCGATAGATATATTAGCTCCAGCATCATGCAATTTTTTTATTTTGGCAAAACCACTTGCAAGTTTTAGATTACTTTCCAAACAATGAGAAATATTTATATGTTTTTCCCCAGAAAGCTCAATTTCTTCATCACTTAAATGCACCATGTGGGCAAAGATTGATTTTGTATCAAGCATTCCTATTTCATTCATTAGTTGTAAAGGAGTTTTACTATACTTTTTATATATTTCTTCAACTTCCCACTCAGTTTCCGCCAGATGAGTGTGAATAATTAAATCATATTTTTCAGCAAAAGCAACACATTTTTTATAATTTTCAGGTGATACAGTATAAGGTGCATGGGGGCATATTGCAATACGTATCAGTTCATTATTATTATATTTCTCAATTAGTAATTTAGCTTTATCTAAATAATCCTCTGAGTTCTTGGCAAATTTTGTTGGGAAATCTAATACCCCTGCACCTACAACACCTTTCATTCCTACTTTAATCATTGCTTGAGCAATTGAGTCAGAGTAAAAATACATATCATTTGCACAAACAGTACCATTTTTAATCAGTTCACAAGCAGCAAGTAAAGTTGCATCATATACGAATTCATCACTAAGCCACTTATTTTCTGCAGGCCAAATATATTTCTTAAGCCATTCCATTAAAGGAAGATCATCAGCAAGCCCTCTAAAAAAAACCATTGGCAAATGTGTGTGTGTATTAATAAATCCAGGGAAGATAGCAGAATTACTTCTATAGATTATTTTATAGTCATTTTTGATATTTTCGGGTAATACTTTAATTGTTTTTTCAATTTTTTTGCCATTAATCAATAAATAAGAGTTTTCAATAATCTTGTCTTCATAGTATATAAATTTAGCATAAATTGCAATTTTGTTCATTCTACCCCCTTTATTATCACATTAAGTATTTCCAATGGTGAGTTAACTATATAGTCTGGAGTAATCTTAGCTAATCTCCCATAACCATAAGAACAGTAAATTGTAGATAATCCAGCATAAAACCCTGACTCTATGTCCGTATAATTATCTCCAATCATAAATGAGTTTTTGTTAGGATTTATATTGTATTTTTTAAATAATTCTAATAGAGGAATAGGGGAGGGTTTTTTTTCTATAAAACTATCTCCGCCAAACCATTCTTTAAAATATTTATCAAGATTAAAATGCCTAACTATAATATCTGTAAATTTATAAGATTTGTTTGAAATAATGAACAGGTGTGGAGTAGTTTCTTTTAAAGTTAATAATACATAATCTATTTGTTTATATTTTTTTGATGTTTCAATAATTTTTTTATTGTATATCTCTCTAAAAAACTGTTCTATCTCTTTATTATAGTTTTTTTTACCAACAGCTCTTTCAATTAGTTTTTTTATACCATCTCCAACATAAGATTTTGTTGTACTTATATCGAATTTAGGGTAGCCAAAATTATCTAACGTAATCATTAAAGATTCATGTATATCATTCAAAGTATCAATCAGGGTACCGTCTAAATCAAAAACTATTATTCGACTATTTGCTTTCATCATTTTTTGTAGCGTATTTAATTACTTCATTTCTAAAAATTTGTAGAAATTCATCTTCTTCTAAATTATTTAATACGACATCATTTTTAATTAGTTCTAAAAGTGATTTTTTATATTTGTCATCCAACATACATCTTAACGCTATAGTAGAGTTACATGTTTTGCAATTCCGTAGGCTAAGTATTTCGTGAATATCAGAACAATCAAACAGTTGTAAACTTTGAGGTGCAGGAAGAGTTGTATTATCAATAAATTCTTTATAGTTTTTAAATAATTTTCCACAACTACATTTTTTTGGAAACTGTGAATTTATAGACTTAATTATTTTATCAATGAGATGAAAACTTTTATATGTTTTTGTCATAAATAACCCAACAAAAATAAACAAAATAAATTTAATTTAAAATAGATAAAAAATCAATATTTTTATTTTAGACTTTTTAATTAACATAATATATCTTATCGGACGTAACAAAATCGAGATTAAGTTCAGGTTTAGACTTAGCTTTTTAAATGATTATGGTTTAATGGAGAAAAACGTTAGAAAACATACATTAACGAACATTAAACACTAAGTTGAACTAGTAAGTTCATACTTAAAAACTTCGATCAAATATCGAGGCTACCTGTCAATTCTGATATATTATTAATTCTATTTTCCTCTATATACTTTGATAAATCCTCTATTATTTTCAAAGTAGTTTCAGGATCTACAAAATTTGCAGTTCCAACCTGGATAGCCGATGCACCTGCAATAAAAAATTCAACAACATCTCTATAGTTCATTATACCGCCAATACCTATAATTGGAATGTTTACAGTTTTAAATACTTCATATACCATCCTAACTGCAACAGGTTTTATAGCTGGCCCACTAAGCCCTCCTGTAACATTTGAAATATGGGGCTTTTTAGTAACGATATCTATTGACATTCCAAGAAGTGTATTGATGGCACTTATTGCATCAGCACCTGAATTTTCACATATTTTAGCAAAGAGTTTTATATCGGTAACATTTGGTGATAATTTAACTATTAATGGTTTATTTTTAATATTTTTTTTGACTGCTGTTACTACTTTTTCAGTCATTTTTGGATCAGTTCCAAAGGCAATCCCACCTTCTTTTATGTTTGGACATGATATATTCATTTCTAACATATGTATATCAGCTACGTCTAGCTTTCTAGCTACCTCAACATACTCATCTATAGTTTTTCCCCAGAAATTAACAATGATATTTGTTTTATATTTTTTCAACATTGGTAATTTTTCTGTTAAAAAACGATCTACTCCAATATTTTGTAATCCAATTGCATTAAGCATTCCTGCTGGTGTTTCAATAATTCTTGGCATCTTATTACCAGACACTACATGTAACGATAATCCTTTAATACTAATTCCACCGAGTTTTGATATATCAATAAACCTACTATATTCAATTCCATAGCCAAATGTTCCACTTGCTGTAATGACAGGATTTTTAAATTTTATACCACAAAGTTCTATTTCTAATGGATTTTTATTAGCCATCTAATTTCTCCCAATCAATTTTTGTCCCATCAAAAACTGGACCTTCAACACAACATCTTTTTTGTACAACACTATCTTTTTCCTTAAAATATACAATACAACCTAAACAGGCCCCTATTCCACATGCCATTTTTTCATCTAAAGAGACTTCTATGTTTATTTTATTTTTCAAAGCAAAATTTACAGTAGCCTTCATCATCGGTTTTGGACCACAACAATAGATTTTATCAATAATTTCCTCTTTATCAAAAAGTGTTGTTATGCGCCCTTTTTTACCAAGACTCCCATCTTCGGTAGATATCTCTATTTTATCACAATACTTCTTAAATTCATCAACTAGATGTATATCATCTTTACTCTTACCACCATAATAGAGTACAATACTATTGTTTTTTTTCTTTAATTCTTTTGCTAGGTATAGCAATGGTGCAATTCCTACACCACCACCAATTAAGGCGATTTTACTACTTTCCACAAGCTTGAAACCATTTCCAAGTGGTTCTGAAAACTTAATAATGCTTCCTTCTTTTATATTTGTAAGTAAGTTTGTTCCCTTACCTACAATTAGATATAGTAATGTAAACCCATTATCATCAACATCACAGATTCCAAATGGTCTTCTAAGAAGAGGATCAATAATATAATCAAATATCTGTGTTTTCATCATAAAAAATTGACCAGGTTTGCATTTTTTAACGAATTCTCTGTTTTCAATCTTCATATAATAATACTTACTATTTAATCGTTTATTAAAAACTATTTTCCCCTCCATAAAATCCCCTTTTATTTAAGTTCTTTATAATATTCTTGCAATGATTTTACATCTAATCCTTCGTTGAGATAAGCTTCTACACCATTTACGCTAGCTATGGCAGCTTCCACTGTAGTTACGTATGGAACATTATAGTTTAAAATAACCCTTCTTATAGAATTTGAATCTAGTCTGGATTTTTTACCTTCGGGTACATTTATAACAAAATCTATTTTCTCACTCTTTATATAATCCACAATATTTGGTCTACCTTCTTGAACTTTCAAAACATGCTCAACTTCAATACCATTATCTTTAAGAAATTTATACGTTCCTGTTGTTGCAACTATTTTAAACCCAAGTTTTTCAAGCTTTTTAGCTACGGGTAAAATATCTTTTTTAACACTATTTTTGACACTGATAAAAACCGTTCCTTTTTTAGGTAAAGAGTTATTTGCTGCAAGTTGTGCTTTATAATAAGCCCTACCAAATGTTCTATCTATCCCCATTACTTCACCAGTAGATTTCATTTCTGGTCCAAGTATAGGATCAGTTCCTGGAAACTTTGTAAATGGAAATACCGCTTCTTTGACAGTAAAATATGGCATATTAGGTTCTTTAGTAAACCCTAAATCTTTTAATTTGTATCCAACCATTACTTTAGATGCTAATTTAGCTAGTGATACGCCAATAGATTTACTCACATAGGGTACAGTTCTGGAAGCTCTTGGGTTCACTTCAAGTACAAATAACTCATTGTCTTTTATAGCATACTGTATGTTCATAAGACCAACCACATTAAGTTCTTTAGCCAATTCTTTCGTAGCATTAACAATTTTATCACTTAAAGTTTCTGAAATTGATCTTGGAGGAATAGAGCAAGCAGAATCTCCAGAGTGAATACCAGCCTCTTCAATATGCTGCATTATTCCTGCTACAACAACTAACTCACCATCACTGATAGCATCTACATCTATTTCTACGGCGTTTTCCAAAAATTTATCAATTAAAACAGGATGTTCTTCGCTTGCTTCCACAGCATGAACCATATAATTTTTTAGAGACTCTGCATCATAAACAATTTCCATTGCTCTACCACCTAAAACATAGGATGGTCTAACAACTACTGGATATCCGATTTCTTCAGCAATAGATAAAGCTTCTTCGAAGTTTTTAGCGATGCCATTTTTGGGTTGTTTAAGCCCTATTTTGTTTAGTAGTTTTTTAAATCTTTCTCTATCCTCTGCAGTATCTATACTATCAGGTGAAGTCCCGAGAATTGGTACACCTGCTTTTTCTAGAGGTACGGCAAGTTTTAGTGGAGTTTGTCCACCAAATTGAACAATCACACCAAAAGGGTTTTCTTTTTCTATAATGTTCATTACATGCTCAAAAGTAAGTGGCTCAAAGTATAGTCTATCTGAAGTGTCATAATCTGTACTAACAGTTTCTGGGTTGCAGTTAACCATAATTGTTTCATAACCAACATCCTTTAATGCATACGTTGCATGAACACAACAGTAATCAAATTCTATTCCTTGCCCTATTCTGTTTGGCCCACCACCTAAGATAATCACTTTCTTCCTATCCGTAACTTCAGCTTCACATTCTTCTTCATATGTTGAATACATATACGGAGTAAAAGATTCAAATTCTGCAGCACATGTATCAACCCTTTTATAAACAGGAGTTATCTTTATTGATTTTCTTATTTTTCTTATATCTTCTTCAGTTGTTTTTAACAATTTAGCAAGTCTTTTATCAGAAAAGCCCAATTTTTTTGCATTAAAAAGAATATTTTTATCTATTTCAGTTAATGAAATACTCTTTAATTTATCTTCAAATTGTAAAATTTCAAAAATATTATGCAAAAACCATTTATCTATTTTAGAAAAACTGTATATTTCATCGATGTTAAACCCAGCCCTAAATGCCTCCGCAATATACCATACTCGTTTATCATTAGGTCGTTTTAAATAAGAGATAATTTCTTCTTTTACTTTTTCATTTTTCAGTTCTTGTTCACTAAAAATCTCATCAAAACCAGTTTTACCTATTTCTAGTGAATTTATTGCTTTTTGCAAAGCTTCTTTAAATGTTCTGCCAATAGCCATTACTTCGCCTACAGACTTCATCTGTGTAGTCAGAGTATCATCCGCTCCCGGAAACTTTTCAAAAGTAAACCTTGGAAATTTTACTACGCAGTAATCTATAGTGGGCTCAAAACAAGCGGGAGTTTTTTTTGTAATGTCATTAGGTATTTCGTCTAATGTATATCCTATAGCTAGTTTTGCTGCAATTTTAGCTATAGGAAAACCTGTTGCTTTTGATGCAAGAGCAGAACTTCTAGACACTCTGGGATTCATTTCTATAATTACTTGTCTACCAGTTTTAGGATCTACTGCAAACTGTACATTTGAGCCACCAGTGTCAACACCGATTTCACGCATTACCTTTATTGCAGAATTTCTCAATTCTTGATATTCCTTATCTGTTAATGTCTGAATAGGAGCTACGGTTATACTGTCTCCAGTGTGTACCCCCATTGGATCAAAGTTTTCAATACCACAGATAATTACTACATTGTCTTTTAAATCACGCATCACTTCTAATTCTATTTCTTTCCATCCTATAATAGATTCTTCTACTAAAATTTCATTGACAGGTGATGCTTCAAGTCCCCAGATAACATATTCTTTATATTCTTGTAAATTATAAGCAACATTACCACCTGTGCCACCAAGTGTGAAAGAAGGTCTTATAATCGCTGGAAATCCTATATCTTTTATAACCTCCATAGCTGCTTCATAAGTGTTGATATAAGCACTTTTTGGCATATCCAAACCAATTTTTGCCATTGCTTTCTTAAAAAGTTCTCTATCTTCAGCTTTTTTAATTGCGTCAATTTTTGCTCCAATAAGTTCTACACCGTATTTTTCAAGAATTCCTTCATTATGCAAATCAATAGCTAGATTTAAAGCAGTTTGACCGCCAACAGTGGGAAGTAAAGCATCAGGTCTTTCTTTTTCAATAACTTTTGCAGCAGCTTCCACTGTTAGAGGTTCAATATATGTAGCATCAGCAAATTCTGGATCTGTCATAATAGTTGCAGGATTTGAGTTTATTAATATTACATTATACCCCTCTTCTTTTAAAGCTTTTACTGCCTGGCTTCCAGAATAATCAAATTCACATGCTTGACCAATGACTATTGGTCCTGAACCTATTACTAAAATCGTTTTAATATCATTTCGCTTAGGCACAACTTCCTCCCTTGAACAAATTGACAATATATAATCTTTTTAAATGGAATTTTCAACTAAAAAGAATTCTGGAGTTACCATATTTTATTTTTTATTAAACATAATTCTTAGCAATTTTTTAGAAATAACTTATTAATAAATTTTTTTAAAATAGTTTCTGAACTGTTTTAGACAATAAAAACATAGATATTTATTTTATGAAAAGGGGGTAAGTTCAACTGTCCCCCATATTTTTCCTACTAATATTATACTTCAAAGTCTTTTTCTAATATATAAAGGCAAGCTAATTTTATTGAATCAGTAAGCACATGATATTTGTCTTTTTCTTCATCTTTAAGAATTGCAGCTATTTGTTGTAATGAAACACCTATTAAATCAGATAACTTTGCTACCCCTACCCCTTTTTTTCTAAGCTCGTCTATTAATGTTTTTAATTTGGTTGTTTTCAAATAAAATGAAAGCTCATCTAAAGTTTTTATACTATCTCTTTCTATTTTTTCATCAGTTTCAAAAACCCATGGAGTATAAATGTATGTTAAACCCAAAGCAGCTGCATGCTTACAAAACATTTCTTTAGAAGTTTTACATTCACAGCTATATTCAAGCGGATCTGAGTCTATCTTCAAAGAAACGTTGTATACTCCATGATTCCCTTTAATTTTACCAACTATTATGTTATCTTGGATTTTACAATCAAAAAATTTACCTACATAATTTTCAGCTCTTTGTAAATTAATTGGAGTACAGATATTTCTTAACTGATCCTCTGTTAACTTTAACAACTTCATTGGAGGCCTCCTTAGGTTTGTTTGTGCATCTTCATATACTTAGTATATTTTAAATCATATTCATCTTCAAGGAAATTTTATAGTTTATAACAAATCAACCAACTTTGATTAAATCAATACCGTATTTCCATTTTTGCAGTAAAACTTCTCTAATAATTTTATGCTTAGGATTTGTTAAAAACGGGTCTGATTTTAGTATTTCTTCAGCATCTCTCCTTGCTTTCTGAAGTATTTTTACATCTCTCACAATATTTGAAAATTTAAACTCTGGCAAGCCAGACTGTTTTGTCCCAAAAAAATCTCCAGGTCCTCTAATTTGAAGATCTATTTCTGATATTTTAAAACCATCATTATATTCTACCATTGCATTTATTCTTTTTTTCCCTTCTTCAGTAATATTTCTAGAGTAAACGAGTATACAGTGGGACTGTAGATCGCCTCTTCCCACCCTGCCTCTAAGTTGGTGAAGTTGAGATAACCCGAATCTTTCTGCGTTTTCAATAATCATAACTGTTGCATCAGGCACGTCAATACCCACTTCAATTACAGTTGTTGAAACCAAAACAGCTAGATCCCCATTTTTAAATTTTAATAAAATTTCTTTTTTTTCATCACTTTTCATTTTTCCATGTAATAATCCAACCAAATTTTCACCAAAAAATGTTTTAATTTTTTCATAATTTACTGTTGCAGCTTTCAACTCAATTTTATCGCTTTCATCAATTAAAGGATATATAAAATAAGCTTTGTGACCTTTATCAATTTCTTTCTTAACAAACTTTAAAACTTTATCAATTTCTTTCTCTGAATAAGCTTTTGTAATCACAGGTTTTCTACCTGGAGGCATTTCGTCTATAATTGAAATATCTAAATCACCATAAAATGTAAGAGCAAGTGTCCTAGGTATTGGAGTAGCACTCATTAATAAAATGTCTGGATTATAACCTTTATCAATCAATAATTTTCTCTGAATTACTCCAAATCTATGTTGCTCATCAATTATAGCGAGTCCCAGATTATGAAACATTACATTATCCTGTATCAATGCATGGGTACCAAAAACAAAGTCAATTTTACCTTTCATTATCATTTCTTTTAGAAAATCTTTGTCTTTTTTTGATGTAGAACCGGTTATCAATGCAACTTTAAATTTATTACCAAACAGTTTTGTAAAATTAAAAAAGTGTTGTTCAGCTAGTACCTCAGTAGGAGCAATTACAGCAACCTGATAATTATTATAAACAGCAACAACACCAGAGATAAAGGCTACTATTGTTTTTCCACTTCCCACATCTCCTTGTATAAGTCTATTCATTTGGTTGATTTTACTCATATCATTAAATATTTCTGCCAAAACTTTCTTTTGACTCTTTGTAAGTTTAAATGGTAAGTATCCTTTGATTTCCTCAAGTTTGTTTAGATCAATACTGAATTTTATTCCTGCAGTGTTTTTTATTATACTTTTGTGATTTAATAATCCTAATTGTAAATAAAAAAGTTCTTCATAAATAAACCTTTCAATAGCAGGATGATTTTTTAATTCGATTTTTTTAGCATCTTCAATGTGTTGAGGAAAATGTATTAATTTTAATGCGTTTTTTATATCAGGATAATCATACTTCAGCAAAATATATGCTGGCAGTGTTTCAACTAAGTTATTTAAATAATTTTTAAAGCATGTTGAAACAAACTTAATGAAATTTTTATTAGAAAGTTTTGTTGGCAGTGAATATATTGGATAAATTCGATTTAATTCGAAATCAGACAAAAAAACAGGATGGGCAATTGCATTAAAACCATTGAAAAAAACTTTCTTACCAAAAATGTTATATTTTTTATTTAATTGTAAAATTGTATCAGGGTATTTTTTAGTAAAGTTAAACCAAATACCTAATGTTATTTCTTCCTTTTCATTCTCAAAACTGGCACAATATATTTTTTTATTGTATTTAGTATAAATAATTTCTTTTTTTATTAACTTCCCACAAAATAGTATATTTTTGCCATAATTGCTATAATATTCATACCGATAGGGAAAATGATAAAAAATGTCCTCTACAGTTTCTATATTTATTTTTTTTAGAATCTTAGCTATTTTTCCACCAATACCTTCAATTTTGGTCACAGGTATTTTCAATGAATTAAGTTGAAATTTAGAAATACCGTAGATATGAAGTGTCAAAAGATATATTATATGATTTAACTCTTCGTAAGAAGGTTTTTTATCATTTGTAATCAAACTATTGATAGCAGATTTAATGGTTAAGTTTTTATCACCAACTGATAGTAATATTTTATTTAGATAATTTTTATGATTTTTATAAAAACTGTTTACATCTTGATTAATTTTTTTTAAAATTTTTAGTAAATCATTTTTACTGTCGCTCATTAAAAATTACTTAGACTATCAGTTTCTTCTTCAGAAAAAACTTTTTCAATATCTATAATTATTATCAGACCCTTATCAGTTTTTGCTACACCAGTTACAAAATTATCATCAATCCCTGATGAAACAGCTGGCGCATCTTCAATTTTATTATCGTCAATTCTTACAACCTCATCAACACTGTCAACTATCACTCCAATTTTTTTGTTTCTTATATTCACCACAATAATTCTTGTAGTTTTTGTATACTCTGTTTCCTCTAATCCCAGTTTCTTTTTTAAATCTATTACGGGAATAACCTTACCACGTAAATTTATTATCCCTTCGATAAAATAGTTAGCTTTGGGAATAGGAGTAATTTCCATCATTCTTATAATTTCATCCACTTTCATTATATCTATAGCAAATTTTTCATCTAAAAGAGTAAAAATAACAAATTGATTTAATGCCATGTCAAATCCTCCATATAATTAATCAATACTAAAATTTGGCAATTAATTATAAAGTCATTTTATAAACTCCAAAACTGTACACATTACTTATAAGCATCTTTAAATAACTTATATTCTATTGAATCTACTAATGCCTGATAACTAGCATCAATGATATTATGGGCAACTCCAACAGTACCCCAAGTATCCTTATCATCTTTAGACTCTATCAATACTCTTGTTAATGCTTTTGTACCATCTTTTCCCGTTAAGATCCTAACTTTATAATCTACTAATTGAACTGTTTTTAAATTTGGATAAAATCTTTCCAGTGCTTTTCTTAATGCATTATCGAGGGCATTTACAGGTCCATTTCCTATTGCGGCTGTATGTTCAATTTCACCACCTACTCTTAACATTACCGTAGCTTCCGCAAAAGGCGGTTCTATAGCACTCCTTTTTTCATCTATCACACGAAAACTTAATAAATCAAAGAATTTTTGAAATGTACCCATGGCCTTTCTTATCAATAACTCAAAAGATGCTTCAGCCCCTTCATATTGAAAACCTTTATTTTCAAGTTCTTTAAGCTGCTGTAATAATTGTGTAATCCTTTCATCTTTTGGATCAATATCTAGCCCAAAATCTTTCGCTTTATAAATGAGATTACTTTTTCCGCTTAAATCCGATAAAAGTACTCTTTGCTTGTTGCCGACGAGTTCTGGTTGAACATGCTCATATGTCCTAGAATTTTTTAGAATGGCACTAACATGAACACCGCCTTTATGTGCAAACGCAGATCTACCAACATAAGGTTGATGAATATTATGTTTTAAATTACCTAGCTCGTTTACGAATCTTGAAACTTCTTTTAATTTCTTTAACTGTTCAGATGAAACACATTCATAACCGTATTTTAACTGAAGATTTGGGATAACAGAGCACAAATTAGCATTTCCACATCTTTCACCGTAACCGTTTATAGTCCCTTGAACATGCACTATACCATGTCTAACAGCAAGACATGAGTTTGCAACAGCACAGTCACTATCATTATGACTGTGTATACCAAGGGGATAATCCCCAACCTCTTTTTTAACAGCTTCAATTATTTCTACAAGCTCATCAGGCATTGTACCACCATTAGTATCACATAAAACAAGACAATCAGCCCCACCCTCTATAGCTGCTTTAAGTGTTTTAATCGCATAATCCTTATTTGCCTTATACCCATCAAAAAAATGTTCAGCATCATAAAATACAGTATCAACCCTTTTTTTCAAATATTGAACTGTATCATATATTATTTCTAAATTTTGCTCTAAAGATATTTTTAATGCTTCTGTAACATGGAGATCCCATGTCTTACCAAAAATTGTTAGCGTAGGTACACCAGCCTGTAATAAAGCTTGCAAGATCTCATCATTGTCACAAGATTTTTTTGCACGTCTGGTACTACCAAAAGCAGCTATACGGTCAATAGAGACATTTGATTTTTTAATTGACTGAAAAAATTCGATATCACGAGGGTTAGATCCTGGCCATCCCCCTTCGATATAGTCTATACCAAAATCGATAAGTTTTTCAGCTATTCTTACTTTGTCTGGGACGGTAAAATTAACATCTTCAGCTTGAGTACCATCCCTTAAAGTGGTATCATAAAGCGTTATCTTACGAGACATCATCCCCCTCCCTCACAAATTTATCATGTAGTACTCTAACAGCAAGTTCGGTAAACTTTTCGTCAATCACACAAGAAGTTTTTATTTCACTAGTTGAAATCATCTGAATATTAATATTGTTTTCTGCTAATGTTTTAAACATTTTGGCAGCTACACCAGCATGGCTCTTCATTCCTACACCAACAATTGAAACCTTAGCAATATTTTCATCAGCCAATACTTTTGATGCTTCTATTTTTTTGGATATTTTTTTGCAAAGCTCATGAGCTCTTAATAAATCTGTTTGAGCAACTGTAAATGATATGTCAGTTTTACCTTGAGTACTTACATTCTGAACAATCATGTCAACATTTATATTATGGTTTGCAAGCTCTTCAAAAATATCAGCTGCAATTCCTGGTCTATCTGGGACTTCAGTAATAGTGATTTTTGCTTGATTTTTGTCGCAAGTTACCCCTGAAACTATTACTTTTTCCATATCTTTATCCTCCTTTGTAACTAAAGTTCCTGGTTTTTCCTCAAATGATGATAAAACCATAATATCTACTCCATACTTCATACCAAACTCTACACTTCTTGACTGTAACACTTTAGCACCCAGGGATGCTAACTCTAACATTTCTTCATAAGATATTTTATCTAATTTTTTAGCATTTTTAACAATTCTAGGATCGGCAGTATATACACCATCCACATCCGTATAAATTTCACAAACATTTGCTTTCATTGCTGCAGCAATCGCCACAGCAGTGGTATCTGATCCACCTCTTCCCAATGTTGTTATATCACCTGTTTCGGGGAATATCCCTTGGAATCCAGCCACTACGCAAATTTTTCCTTCTTTTAAAGCTTGTCTAAGCCTTTCTCCTGTTATTTTTTTAATTCTTGCTTTTGAATGTGCACCATCTGTAATCATACCTATTTGGAAACCAGTAAACGAAATAGCATCATAACCCATAGTTTTCAGAGCTTGTGCCAAAAGACCAATACTAACCTGCTCTCCAGTTGAAACTACCATGTCATATTCTCTAGGATCATATTTTGGTTCAATTTCTTTAATTAAATTTATAAGCCTATCGGTTTCTCCTGCCATGGCAGAAACCGTTACAATCACATCATATCCTTCATCTTTCTTTTTTGCTACACGCTTTGCAACATTTTTGATTTTTTCAATAGAACCTACACTAGTACCACCAAACTTCATTACCACTAAGCTCATTTAGACCTCCTAATAAATAATTCGGCTATTTTATAACCATCCCTAATTTCAAAAGATGGCTTAATATTTTCATCATAAAATTCGTTTTGGTCTGGTTCTATATCGCTTCCCCAAATTATTGCAGGAACTGGTTCAGAAGCATGGGTTCTAATTTCAACCGGAGTTGGATGATCTGGAGTAATAAGTAATCTATATTTATCAAACCTTTTTAAATTATCAACAATAATGGGTAACATTTTGTCATTAATGTTTTGAATAGCTTTAATCTTTTCTTCCAAACTACCCATATGCCCAGCTTCATCTGGAGCTTCTACATGAATATATACATAATCATAGTCATTTAAAGCATTTATAGCATACTGAGCTTTACCCTCAAAGTTAGTATCAATAAATCCTGTGACACCTGGTACATCAATCAATTTCATACCTGCCAACTTCCCTATTCCTCTTATCAAATCTACGGCAGCTACAACTGCTCCTTTTATACCAAATTTTTCTTCAAAAGAAACTAAATTTGGTTTTTTCCCTTCTCCCCAAAGCCATATTGAATTCACTTTTTTAAATTTTTTATCAAGTAATTGCCATGATTTTTTAATTAACTCGTTCAATATTTCAGCGTTTTTACCTGTTGGTAAATATTTTTTAATAGACTGTCCCATAATATCATGAGGAGGAGTCGTTTTCACTTCAAAATCACAGTTTCTAATTACCATTATATTTCTGTAACCAACTCCAGCATAAAATTCCACGTTGTAGTCTTTAAACTGTTCGTTCAAATAGTCAATCACCTTTTTTGCAGTATCTTTATCAACATGATAAGCGCTAAAATCTTCCATTATCTCTTTTTTATCATCTAAAGTAACAAGATTACATCTGAAAGCAAAATCATTTTCACCTAAATTAACACCAATACTTGCAGCTTCAATGGGGCTTCTACCAGTATAAACTTCCAATGGATTGTATCCAAAAATACTCAAATTACAAACATCGCTGCCAGGATACCAATCATTAGGGGTAGTATAAATAAATCCACACCTACCCTCTTTGGCAATTTTATCAAAATTAGCTGCTCTCGTGTATTCTAGTACTGTTTTATTATTAAGTATATCTATTTTATAGTCACTCATTCCATCACATAACAACACAATATATTTCATTATCTTTTACCTTCTACTCTTATTACAACAGTTTTTTCTTTTACTACATCTAAACTATCTATCTCATTTACTGCATTTGTGATGTTTCTCCCCAAAGTTTCGTGAGTCATAAAAACTAAGGGAACTACATCCCCTGGAGAATTTTCGCCAGGCTGTATAGCTGAACTTATACTTATACTATATTTTCCTAATATACCAGCTATTTTGGAAAGAACTCCTGGCTTATCAAGAGCATTAAACCTAAGATAAAAAGATGATCTAATATCATTAATATCTCTGACAGGATAGTATTGAGTATATTTATCTTTGAATCCTAAAATAGGTGATGATTTTTTACATCCACTTTCTATCCACTTAGCAATATTAATGATATCTCCAACAACTGCACTACCAGTAGGTTTCGCTCCTGCCCCTCTTCCATAGTGTATTGTCCTATCAACTTTATCTGAAACAAGATATATTGCATTAAAAACATCAACAACTTTCGAGAGAATATATCTTTCAGGAATCATAGTTGGGTGCACTCTCACTTCAATATCATGTTCATGTTTTTTAGCTATGGCTAACAGTTTTATTTTACACCCTAACTTATTAGCAAAATCTATATCAACCTGTTTAATTTTAGATATCCCTTCTACAAAAACTTTTTCATACGGAATAACAGTATTAAAAGCTAGGGTAGCTAAAATTGTTATTTTATGTGCAGTATCTATTCCTTCCACATCAAAAGTAGGATCCGCTTCTGCATAACCTAGTTGTTGTGCTTCTTTCAATACTTCAGCAAACTCTTTTTTCTCCAAATCCATTTTTGTTAAAATATAGTTTGCTGTCCCATTAATTATACCATAAATCTCATTGATATTATTAGCGACCAAATCTTCTTTGATAACTCTAATTATTGGTATTCCACCTCCAACACTACCTTCAAATCCAAGATGCAAACCCAACTCATCAGCAAGCTTAAAAATCTCTAACCCATCTACTGCTAATAGAGCTTTGTTGGCTGTAACTACATGCTTACCTTTTTTTAGAGCATCTAAAATAAACTGTTTGGCAGGATTATAACCGCCAATTAATTCAACTACAATATCTATTTCTGAATCATTGATTATATCATAGGCATTAGTAGTTTTTATAGGAATCTCTTTTAAATATTTATCATCTTTTTCGTTTATTTTTAAATCTGCAATAGATTTCACATTTATATCGATACCTGTTTTTCTTTTAATGGTTATTTTATTATCTAACAAAACTTCTATAGTACCACTACCTACTGTACCATACCCAATAATTCCTACGTTTATACTCTTACCCATATTTGCACTTTACCTCCAAAAATTTTGTGGATATTACTACTATGACTTAACAAAGTCAAGTTTTGCTTAATGAAACTATAATTTTTTTATGTTATTTCAAAAGAAGTTATAAGTTTTTTCATGATATCCTTAAAATCTAACCTATCTACATCTATCCAAATAGTTTTATCCATGTGTTTAAACCATGTAAATTGCCTTTTAGCAAAACGTCTTGTTTTCTTTTTTATATCATTTTTTATGTCATCAATATCTCCACCATTTTTTAAAAAATTTTCAATTTCTGTATACCCAATAGCCTTAAAAGATGAATATTTACTGTCATAGCCCAGTTGATTTAAATTTTTCACTTCATCAATCCACCCAACGTCAAACATTTTATCAACCCTTTCATTAATTAGTGAGTATAATTTGTTCCTATTTCTGTAAAAAACATATACATTATACTTAAATTCAGGTCTTTTATGAAAAAGTTTATGAGCCTCAGTAAAAGGTATGTTTAAAATTCTATAAACTTCCAACGCTCTAATTATCCTTACCAAATCATTTTCTGAAACCTTTGAAGCATACAATGGATCAACCTTTTTTAATTCTTTATGTAAAAAGGGTATCCCTTTTTCACAAGCTATTTCATTGAGCTCTTTTCTTATTTCTTCATTTCTTGAGGGTCCTTTAAAGATGCCTTTTGTTAAAGACTCAACGTATAAGCCAGTACCACCAACTATAACAGGCATTTTTCCTTTATTCAGAATATCTTTAATTAAACTTTCGGCGTGATTAAAAAAATCTCCTGCTGAATAGTTATTATCAGGAGTTAAAATATCTATTAAATGATGTTTAACTTTATCAAGTTCATTCTTTGTCGGTTTGGCAGTTCCAATATTCATATATTTGAAAACCTGATAAGCATCTGCACTAATAATTTCAATATCAAAATACTCAGCTAGTTTTAATACAAAATCTGTTTTTCCAGTGGCTGTAGGTCCAGTAATTACAGGAATCCTCATTTATCTATGAAACTTTTTAAACAACTCATTTTTGTTAAGTTTAAATATTATTGGCCTACCATGGGGACATGTGTAAGGATTTTCACATTTAAAGAGATTACTTACTAGTTTTTTCATTTCGTCCATAAGAAGTCTCTCTCCAGCTTTGATAGCACATTTACATGCAATATTTAAATAAATAGGTTCTATAAAATTGTTGTTATTATCTAAATCATTTTTTACAAGAATGCTCCTTATTTCCTCTTCTATATTTTTATTCAATATCTCAGCAGGTAATGAATTAATTTTTAAAATTTTTTCACCAAAAATTTCTAAATCAATTCCGCAATTTATTAATTTTTCTCTGTTTTCTATAGCAAATACAATTTCATCACTTCCACACTCTAACAAAAATGGTTCTGTTAAAATTACTGAGTTTATTGGATTATCTTTCTTCATTAGCTTTTCGTATAACACTCTTTCATGGGCAATGTGCTGATCAATAAATAGAACTTCTTCCCCTTTTTCAACTACAATAACAGTACTGAAAAGTTGACCTAAAATTATTAAATCATTATTTTCATTATTAATAAAATTCTCTTTCTGAAGATCTTTAACGTTTTCAATTTCTATTAATTTTGTTAAATCAACAGTATATTTAATATTATCTTCACCAACGTTATGGTAATTTGATAACGCCATCTCACTGTTAGAATATTCAGTCTTTTCACAAGTATTTTTTTTAGAAAAGTTTAGTGTTTTATTTACAGCATTAAAAACAGCCTTAAATACTTTATTGGAATTATAAAATTTTACAAACATCTTAGCTGGATGAATATTCACATCCACAAAATCAGGTAGAACTTCAATATTTATAGATGCTACAGGATATCTATTATCAGGTATTTTTCTGTAATATGCTTGCAATATGGATTGTACAATCATATTATCTTTTATAACTCTTTTATTTACGCCAATAAAAATATTGTCCTTTCTAAATTTTTGAACATTTGGCAGACTTATTAAACCACTAATTCGTAAGCCATCTTCCTCATAATTTACTTCTTCTAACTCATCTACTCCAAAAATTTTCTTTCCTTTATTAATTAAGGTTTCATTACCACCGAACTCTAACAATACTTTCTCATTACCAATCAATTTAAAGGATTTATCGGGATTTAGCAGTATTATTTGTTTTATATATTTTATAATTTCTTTTTGCTCACTAATAGGTGATTTTAAAAATTTATATCTTGCGGGTATTTTTGAAAAAAGATTTTTAACAGTAACAATTGTACCATTATAAAAAGGAGTTGGTGTTACTTTTCCAACCTTTCCAAAATCAACAGACAGTTCATAACTTCCACTCTTTATATTAAAATTACTTACAGAACTTATAGCAGCTAAAGCCTCTCCCCTAAAACCGTACGTACTTATCTTAAATAAATCTTCATAAGTATCAATTTTGCTAGTAGCAAAGCGCATTATAGTGAGTGGCAGATCCTCTTGTTCTATTCCAATACCATTATCATACACTCTAATTAGTGAAACCCCACCGTCCAAAATTTCAATCTTAATTTCAGTAGCACCAGCATCAAGCGCATTTTCCACCAACTCTTTCACAATATTTACAGGTCGATCAACAACCTCTCCTGCTGCTATCTTATTTGCTATATGTTCGGGGAGAACTTTTATTTTACTCATTTAACCTCTGCAAAAACTCCTATAGCTCTATATTTATTGTACCTATCCTCAAATAGCTTATCAGAAGACATCCCTTTAAGTTCTCTGAGATGCTTTTTTATGGCAATTTTAACATTTTTAGCTGTTTCTAAATGATCCCTATGTGCACCACCCACGGGCTCTTTTATAATTTCATCAATTACCTTCAATTTAAACAAATCTTGTGCTGTCAATTTCAAAGCCTCTGCAGCTTTACCGGAATAACTTGCATCTTTCCAAAGTATTGAAGCACAACCTTCAGGACTTATTACTGCATAAACTGCATGTTCAAGCATTAACACTCTATTTCCCATTGCAATAGCAAGTGCTCCACCACTACCACCTTCACCTGTAATAACCGTAATCATGGGAACAGATAACCCAGCCATTTCTTTTAAATTTCTTGCGATTGCTTCAGCTTGCCCCCTTTCTTCAGCTTCAATTCCAGGATAAGCTCCAGGTGTGTCAACAAAAGTTATTATTGGTCTTTTAAATTTTTCAGCAAGCATAAAAATCCTTAGAGCTTTTCTATAACCTTCAGGATGTGCCATGCCAAAATTTCTGTATATATTATCCTTAGTATTTTTACCCTTTTGATGTCCAATAATTGTCACAGGTTCACCATCAAATTTAGCAAACCCGCACACAATAGCTGGATCATCTCTAAATAATCTGTCTCCATGAAGCTCTACAAAGTCTTCAAAGATATATTTAATAAAATCTAAAGTATATGGTCTATTAGGATGTCTTGCCACCATTACTTTTTGCTGAGGTGTAAGCGATTTATAAATATTAACTTTTACTTGTGATAGCTTTTTTTCTAAACTTTCAATTTCTTTAGCCAAAGATTCTCCTGATAATTCAGACATTTGTCTAAGTTCTTCTATTTTTTTCTCCAATTCAAATATTTGTGTTTCAAATGGTAAAGGTTGAACTGCCATATTGCACCTCATTTATTAAATAATAATATAATTTAGAACTTTGCTCAATATCATAAATTGCATTGTAAATCAAAACAATTAACTGAACAATAAATCATTAGGTTTAATTAATTTTAGTTTTAATAAACAATAAGTACTCTCAAAAAAAGTTGTATCACACTATTGTTACAAGTATAGTTTATATTTTTTATTATAAATATGTTTAATATTTTAAAACAAAAAATCAAGTTTTGTTTGATATTTTAAAAAAATTATAATATTTTGAATGAAATTTATTTTGTGAGGTGGTAAATGATTATTGGAGTACCAAAAGAGATCAAACCTGATGAAAATAGGATTAGCATTACTCCTGCAGGAGTACATGAACTTGTGAAAAATGGGCACAAAGTATTAATCGAAAAAGATGCCGGTATTGGCAGTGGTATTTCAAACGAAGAGTTTATCCAAGAAGGAGCTATGATAGTTGAAAGTGCTAATGAAATATTTGAGAAAAGCGAAATGATAATTAAAGTAAAAGAACCACAACCGGTGGAAATCGAGAAATTTAAAGAAGGTCAAATTGTATTTACTTATTTACATCTAGCACCAGATGAAAGGCAAACAAAAGGATTAATAGAGAAAAAAGTAGTGGCTATTGCTTATGAAACAATAGAAGTTAATGGGAAACTTCCTCTTTTAGAACCAATGAGTGAAATTGCAGGAAAAATGTCATCACTAATGGGAGCATATTATCTTGCAAAACCTTATGGTGGAAGAGGTGTGCTTGCAGGAGGTGTTGCAGGAGTTCACAATGCTAAATTTGTTATCATTGGTGGTGGAACTGCAGGTTTAAATGCTGCAAAAATTGCTTCAGGATTGGGAGCTTATGTTATAGTAATGGATATTAATTTAGAAAGAATGAGATATTTGGAAAATATTTTACCAGCAAACTGCAAAATGATCATGTCAAATAAAGTAAATATAGAAAATGAAATAAAAGATGCTGATGTTGTTATCGGTACCGTATTGATCCCTGGTGCTAAAGCCCCAAAACTTATTACCAAAGAGATGATTACAAAAATGAAAAAAGGTGCTGTAATTGTGGATGTAAGTATCGATCAAGGTGGTTGCGTTGAAACATCAAAACCAACAACCCACCATGATCCTGTTTATGAAATTGATGGCATATTACATTATTGTGTGGCAAATATGCCAGGAGCCTATGCTAGGACCTCAACTTACGCACTTACAAATGCTACTTTACCATTTGTTTTAGAAATTGCAAATAAAGGGTGGAAAAAAGCCTGCAAAGAGAGTGAATCGATTAAAAAGGGAGTAAATGTAGCTTTTGGTCAAGTAACTTGTAAGCCTGTGGCGGAAGCTCACAATCTTCCATTTAAAAACATAGAAGACATTATTTGAAATTTAAAGAGACAAAAAACTTAACTAATATTAACCAAGGGACTATTATCTAATAGATTTAGTCCCCCTCTTTTTAAATTATTATTATAAATTCAATCAACTACTAAATCAAAAATCAATAATGAAATGATTATAAAAACAGACAGAAACCTTTTATTCTTTCTGTTTCGTCTGTTTTATCAAACAATCAATCAGAAAATAAAAAATATTTCTTGATTCGAATAAAAAGTAACACTACATACATTTTTCAAGCTTTGATTCTAACGTTTTAACAAATATTATTCACAATGGATTTTAAAACTTTCAAAGGATAAAGATTTTATATAAAATTAATTGCACAATGGCAAACATCCCTAAGGTTACAAATTGCAATTAAACATAGTTAATTATTATACCATTGTATAACATATTTTAAATATGCATATAGTATAATATTTTCAATTTGTTTTATATTATGTTATAATAATTACAAAGTATGTTTGGAGGTGGTTTATGGATTACCCTATTTGGCTGATTAATAGCGATACTCCTGGAGCATTAGTCATTGCACTGGTTTCAATATTTCATGTTTTTATTTCACACTTTGCTGTTGGTATGGGGTTGTTTTTAGTATTAGCCGAAAAAAAAGCTTTAAAAGAACAAAATGAAGATTTAAAATCTTTTGTAAAAAAAACTAGTTCACTCGTATTGTTAGTATCTGCAGTTTTAGGAGCGTTAACAGGTGTTGGTATTTGGTACACTATTGCTTTAGTTTCACCTGCCGGGACTTCTGCTTTAATCCATAATTTTGTCTGGGGTTGGGCTTCAGAGTGGGTATTCTTTGTTTTAGAAATTGTTACAATACTTATTTATTACTATACGTGGGATAAAGTCTCAGATAAATTTCATGTTTTATTAGGCTGGCTCTACTTTATTGGAGCTTATATGAGTTTGGTAATCATTGTTGGAATTATTACTTTTCAACTTACTCCAGGAAAATGGATTGAAACTCATAATTTCTGGGATGGATTTTTAAATCCCACTTATATTCCATCAGTTGTAGGTAGAACAGGCATTGCATTATTACTTGCAGGACTTTATGCAATGATAACTATTTCATTTATTAAAAATGTTGAAGTTAAAAAAAGTGCATCTAGGTTTTCTGGTTATTTTGTGTTGGCAGGGTTAATTTTAACTTTTGCAGGAATGACATGGTGGGCATTTGCTATACCCGTTGATATAAGAGAACAGTTTCTGGGAGGAAATATAACATTAACTAACTTTTTCAAATACTCTGGATATATTACTGCTATTATGGGACTATTGACTTTATTGTTTATGTTTATTCTATCTCGCTATATAAATATTGCTATAGCTTTAATTATCTTAATTATGGGACAAATTAGCTTTGGTTACTACGAATTCACAAGGGAAAGAGCAAGAAAACCTTTTGTAATCAGAGACTATATGTATTCTAACGGAATTATGTTATCTGAAATAGAAAAACTAAACAAAAATGGAGTGTTATCAAAAGCTAAGTGGGCAAATATTAAAAATGAAAAAAATATGATAAAAATTGGAAGAGCTGTTTTTGTTTCTGAATGTAAAATTTGCCACTCAATAAACGGTTTTAATGCCCTTAAACCTAAAATTGAAGGTTTAGAAGTTGAAGATATTGACGCCATTCTTATGGATTTAAATTCAAACCCTCTTATGCCTCCATTTGTAGGAACCGATTCTGAAAGAGAAGCTCTTGCAAAATACTTAGCTAAAATAGCACAATAGGGAGGAATTTATGAATAATATTTTAAATTATATTCCAGCACCAGATGTTTCACCTTTACCAAGCCATCCATATATCTTTATTTTCTTTTTGGTTGTAACGCTGTTTATTCATTTTTTATTTATGAATTTAACCTTAGGTGGCAGTATAATGATTATAATTGCCAAATACTTTGCCAAAATTAAAGGAAATAACAATTATAATAAAATAGCTGAAGAAATAGGGTGGCTGAATACTTTTAATATTTCTTTAACAGTAACCACAGGTGTAGCACCATTATTATTCCTTCAAATACTTTACGGTCAATTTTTTTATACATCTTCAATTTTATTATCTTGGAAGTGGTTGTTTGTTTTATTAGCAATTATTATTGCATACTATTTCTACTATCTTTATAAATTTAAACCGTCATATATTAAATTTACTGGAGGCAAAGGGTTTATTTTTATTATTTTAGCTACAATACTTTTTCTGTATGTAGCCTTAATGCTTGTAACCAATACATTAGTTTCAATGCAACCAGAATTGTGGAAAAAAATATATTTAGGAAAAATATCTGCCTTTTCTGCCAAAACACTTTGGCTTAGATTTTTCCATTTCATTTTTGCAGCTATAGCATTCAGCGGAGCATTTTACATGCTTTATGCTAAACTAAGAAAAAGTTATGATAAAGAGTTATCTGATACTATGTATAAATTAGGAAAATATACATTTTTTATTCCAACTTTAACCCAACTTTTTATAGGTACATGGTTTTTGATATCTCATCCTGTAAACTATTACGTAAACGTTTCAACAATGATATTTTTAACCCTAGGAATTACAATGGCATTTATACCGGTTTTTTTAATAATTACAAAAAAAGAAAATGAAAAAATAGTTTTTGGATTTACATCTCTATCAGTATTATTTATGGTTTTAGTTAGAAGATTCATCGAAGTTAGTTATTTCTCAAAATATTTTAACCCTTTGTATTTAAATGTAAGAACACAATGGAGTATTTTTATTATTTTTCTAATACTTTTTGTTGCTCTTCTGGTTACGCTTTATTATTTATTTATTAAATTAAAGTATGAGATTGTCAAAAAATAATTTATTTATTTTAGGGGGTATTTTCCCCCTTATATTTTCTATACTATTAAAAAAAATAAATACCTCTTGAGAAATTTTACCTTTTATACTACAATTTATAAGTCGCTATTTTTTAATTTTATCAATAAGTTATAAAATTGGAGGAGTTTAATGTTTTCTGATAACATACTAGAATTGCTTAATGAAGAGCCAAAACTTTCTGCAAACGCACTGACTGTTTTAAGAAAAAGGTATCTAAAAAAAGATGAAAAAGGAAATGTAATAGAAGCACCTAAAGAGATGTTTCAGCGTGTAGCAATGAATATTGCAAAAGGAGATTTGAATTATGATAAAAAGGCAGATATAACAACAACTGCAAAAAAGTTTTTTGATATCATGGTGTCTTTGAAGTTTTTACCTAATTCACCAACATTGATGAATGCAGGAAAAGAATTGCAACAGTTATCTGCATGCTTTGTTTTACCTGTGGAAGATTCATTGGATAAAATTTTTGATGCTGTTAAATACACAGCCCTGATTCATAAGTCAGGCGGTGGTACAGGTTTTTCTTTCTCAAGATTAAGACCAAAAGATGATGTAGTAAAAACTACAAAAGGTGTTTCAAGTGGCCCAGTTTCTTTTATGACAGTTTTTGACTCTGCAACAGAAACGATAAAACAAGGTGGTACAAGACGTGGTGCAAACATGGGAATTTTGAGGGTAGACCATCCAGATATCATGGAGTTTATCTATGCCAAAAAAGATAAAACAAAACTTACAAACTTTAATTTATCTGTAGCTGTAACTGAAAAATTTATGGAAGCTGTCTTAAAAGACGAAGAATATTCGTTAGTAAATCCAAAAAATGGTAAAGTTGTAAAAAAACTAAATGCCAAAGAAGTATTTGATCAAATGGTAAAACTAGCTTGGGAAGGTGGTGATCCTGGAATTATTTTTATCGACAGAATTAACAGAGATAACCCTACTCCTAAAGAAGGCGAAATTGAAAGTACAAACCCATGTGGTGAACAACCATTGTTGCCTTATGAATCATGTAATTTAGGTTCCATAAATTTAGGTAAGTTTGTAAAAAACAATGAAGTTTTGTGGGATGAATTACGAGATGTAATTCACACAGCTGTTCATTTTTTAGATAATGTTATTGATATGAACAACTACCCAATTTCTAAAATTGAAGAAATGACTAAAAAGAATAGAAAAATTGGATTAGGAATTATGGGATGGGCAGATATGCTCGCTCTACTTGAAATACCATACAATAGTGAAAAAGCGATACATCTTGCTGAAGAAATTATGTCTTTTATTAGAGAAGAAGGTAGAAAAGCTTCTATAAAGTTGGCTGAAAAAAGAGGAAGTTTTCCTAACTTTAAGGATAGTATTTACCCCGAAATGGGGTTTAAAATGATGCGAAATGCTACAATAACTACGATTGCACCAACGGGTACTATTTCTATAATAGCAGGATGTTCATCAGGTATAGAGCCTTATTTTGCCATTGCTTTTTATAGAAACGTTCTTGATAATGACAAGTTAGTTGAAGTCAATCCTATATTTAAAGAGATTGCAAAGCTAGAAGGTTTTTATTCTGATGAGCTAATGGAACAAATTGCAGAGCAGGGACATTTGGAAAATATAAATGGAGTTCCTGAAAAATGGAAAAAAGTTTTCGTAACAGCTCATGAAGTAACCCCCATTTGGCATGTTAAAATGCAAGCAGCATTTCAAAAATATACTGACAATGCAGTAAGTAAAACAGTAAATTTCCCAAATGATGCCACTATTGAAGATATAAGGGAAGTATATTTGCTAGCCTATAAATTAGGTTGCAAAGGAATAACAATTTATAGGGATGGTAGTAGAGAACAACAAGTTATAAATATCGGAACTGTAGAAAAGAAAGAAGATCAGGATGTCATTGAAATTAAAGGACAATTTAAACCTCGTCCTAGACCTAAAGTGCTTGTAGGTAAAACAATTGAAATGATGACTGGTTGTGGTAAACTTTATGTTACAATCAATCAAGACGAAAATGGTGAGCCATTTGAAGTATTTACCAGTATGGGGAAAGCTGGTGGATGTGCACAAAGCCAATGTGAAGCAATTGGTAGACTTATATCATTAGTTTTAAGAAGTGGTGGTGATCCTGAAAACATTATAAAACAACTAAAAGGGATTTCGTGCCACATGAGATATGGTTTCGGTCCAAATCAAGTATTAAGTTGCGCTGATGCAGTTGGCAAAGCTATTGAACAAGCATTAAATATGCCTACTGAGATAAAGGTTATAAAACAAGAAGAAATTACCGTGGACAAATTACTAGAAGAGTTTGAAGAAAACACGAAAAAAACAAAAAATGCTATGCCTAGGAATGGTGCATGTCCAGAATGTGGTGGAATATTAAACTATGTAGAAGGGTGCGATGTTTGTTACTCCTGTGGATATTCACATTGTAGTTAGTTGCCACTAAAAAGTGGCAACTATTATATACTTATAATAAAAAGTTAATTTGTATTTATAACCATACCTATTAATGATATTCTATGTTTGCTAACGAAAATTTTTGAGTCAATCTTTTTTATCTATCAATAGATTGCAACAATAGCTTGTTTTATGTTA
>NZ_JAQNCS010000016.1:0-58971 GCF_049472655.1 Deferribacter abyssi | reverse complement strand
ACTCTTTTTCTCAATATGCAGTAGGGTTAAAATTTCATCTAATCTCAATGGATAAATCATTTTCTTTATATCCAAAAAGCGATATAATGCTTTTAGAAAGCTTGACAATACTGTTAGCACTAAGATTTGTTTCCACATAAATATCTGTGTTATTTATCTTTTTTGGGATTCTCAATTCATTAGGATTTCTTGTAAAATATGGTCTTTTCCGTCCTCTTAAATTAAAAACCTTATCAAATTGCCCTCTATGATTGGAAAGAATAAGGTTAGTTATTTTAATCAACATCTCTCTCCACGAACTCACAGGATATCTGGTTCCTTTTAAAGCAAACGCTATAATTGATTTCCCACTAACTTTTACTGAAAGTGGGTGAGAAATTTGGTCAGACGATAATTGCTCAAGATTTGACACTTCTCTTTTAATCTGGATTACTGCTCTTTGATTAACTTTCATCAAAAACTTTTCTACTATTTCGTTATCTGGCTTATAACCACATAATTTTTCTGTTGTATCTGCCAAAAGTTCAACTAAAAGATCATCTGGTTCTGTTATTATCTTGTTCCAAGCTTTTGGTAGTGTTTCTTCTATCAAATAATGTTTTTGTCTACTTTTATATAGATTTTCTGCATTCTCTATTGCTCTATCAGAGATTACATTTGCTTTTGCTAAAAAATCTTCAAATTTATTTACAATGTCCTCACTATTCTGGTCAAATATCTCGATTGTATAAAATTTCCTTTGTTCCCAGCTTCCTTCACGTAATGGCAAATAGAACCACCAACTAATCCCATTGGTTAATATTGCAAGTTTTACTCCTTCTTGAAAAGAATAATTTAAAAGTTGTTCTTGATGTTTTTCTAAATCTTCATTAACTTTTTTCACCTCAATGAATACCTTATTTCTTCCATTATGTCTAAGAGCATAATCTACTCTTTTGACACCAACAGAATATTCAGGATATATTTCATCTATATTAAAAGGATCCCATCCTAAGGATTTCAGAATCCTTAATATTACAACTTGTTTAGTAGCAGCTTCATCAAAAGAGATAAGTCGTCTGTTTTTCTTAAAGTCATTTATCAACCTAAATAATTCAGCATTCATTTTTATCAACTCCTTTGTGCCTTATTCAGATAGTTCGTTCGTATCCTGCTAAATTTCGACTTTAATGTTTTTAACTTTTTTATTCATACCAACCCCTTTTCTTTCATAACCTGTTCTAACTCTTTTCCTGTAACAGACAAATATATCGAAGTATTCAAAATACTCGCATGTCCCAAAAAATACTGAATATGGTTTAAAGGTATCCCAACATTTATAAGTTCAATTGCTTTTGTATGCCTTAATACATGTGGATGTAATTTATCCTCACTTATGCCTGCTTTTTTACCAATCTCTTTCATTTTAGCGTAGAAATTTTGATATTTCAATTTAAACACTTTACCTCTCATATCTGGATATTCGGAAAGGTATCTTAGTAGTTCGTTTATAAGCTCAACAGGAACAGGAATTGTCCTGTAAACTTTCTTTTTTCTTTTTAGTGTTAAAAGTTTTACTCTTGAATATCGATAATCAATATCTTTAATGTCATCTATATTTAAAACTTCGCTTACCCTTGCGCCAGTGTATTTAAGAAACAAAAAAGTCAGCCAATACCTGCCGGCACTTTTCCTACGATAAGCATTATCATAATATTGTTGAAACTCGGCAGTTAAAGCGTTTATCTCCTGCTCTGTAAGAAACTTGATTTTACCAGCAGATTCCAAAATTGTCGGAACGTTATAAGGAATTAAACTCATTGCTCCTCTTTATTTTCAAACTTGTTTGACCTTTCAATATCAGGCTTGTGTTTTTTCCATACCTTTTCAAAAGCCTCTTCCATTTTTATAGCCATATCTTCAGCTGGAGTATCGTCCTCTTGAAAATCTTTTAAAAATTTTGCAAGACCTTTAAATGATTTTAAATTGTTAGTTCTTCTATTTAAATCGTCTTTTTTATTCATATCTGCCTCTCTTATTCTTCTTGCACAATAGCCGTTTAATCAAATTTTAATTTTTTCACTTCATTCTTAATAATATTCAACTGATTAATAATTCCTTTCATTTGATTTACAAAATTACTAACTTTTTCAATATTGAACCTATTTGTTTCAACAATGGAACTTGTATTTGAACTGATTTCATTAAATGTCGACGACTGTTCCTCTATTGCCGCTGATATATTTGTTATAGCATCATTGATAATTACTATATTTTCTATTAAAATATCAATTTTCTCAGTGATTATTTCATTTTGATGTTTTGTTTGATCAAATGATTCCAAACTATCATCCATCTCTTCAGTAGATTTATTCATATTCTCCGTTATCTGTTTCACCTGATCTTCTATTTCCTTCGCTGATTTTACTGTTTTATCTGCTAACTTCCTCACTTCATCGGCTACTACCGCAAATCCTCTACCATGTTCACCTGCTCTTGCAGCCTCAATTGCTGCATTCAACGCTAAAAGGTTTGTCTGATCGGCAATATCTGTTATGATAGCAACAAATTCTTTTATATTTATAATCTGTTTTTCTAAATCATTATATGTGCTTTTTAAACTTGACAATTTCTCAGTCAATTCATTTATAAACCTTTTGTTTTCATCTAAGGTTTCTTTAACTATATCAGAATCATTTTTTGTAGTTTGAACTTTTGTTGTAATATCATTTAAATTACTTGCTATATCCTGTATAGTTGTGTTGCTTTCCAGTATGGCTGATTCTATTGATTCAAAATTTAATTTTTGATTGTTTAATCTATTTAGCACATCAGTGCTTTCTTGGTCTAAAGTTTCGCTTTTTCTTATAATATCAGTGATTTTTGTTACAATATTTTTAAATAAATTACCCAACTCATTAAAAACTATATTTAATGTTTCATTGATTTTTCCTATCTCATCCTTCCTATCAACTGCAATTTGCTTTGTAAAATCCCCTTTTTTGTAATTATCAAGACTGTCTTGTAGTGACTCTATTCTTAGAATAATAAATTTCTTGAAAACAAAAGTAAAAAGCATTATAAACAGAATAGCACCAGTCAATGAACCGACAGCAAAAGTTATAAATAGTTTGTTCAATACGGGATTTACAAATTCTTTTAGATATGATCCGCTGGTAATAATCCAGCCCATAGGTTCAAAATATTTATATACAACAATTTTTTGTCCATTCCAATCATATTTTACTACACCTTCTCTATTTCTTACCATCTCTTTTGCAAAGTCATATTTTGTCATATCCGTACCAATTAATTTATCATTTGGATGTATTATCATAGTTCCCTTACTGTCCATAATATATAAATATCCAGTTTTACCCACCTTGATAGATGTTAATTTTCTGCTTAATTGTTTGATATCACTACTGTCAAACTTACCGTACGTTTTATACCAACTCTCAAGTAAATTATGAACTATTTCTACTTCAGCTTTTAAATGGTTAACGGTAGACTCTTCCAATTTGTTTTTTATAGAGTAATAAGATATTCCAAAAACAGCCAAAGATATACTACCTAATGTAATAATCACTATAAGTATTAAGACATAAAATAACGAAATGTTTTTAAAGTTTTTCATCCTATTCTCCTTTTTTATTTTGTATTTCTTAAAAATAGAATTAGTTTTTTAATATACTCGTTAAAATTTTTTTTACTAGACCATGGTAACCTCAATTCATCATAAAAAAAAAGCTTATTATATAGTACAGATAAAATTGTTTCATCAATAAGTTGGAAACTATATTCTATAAAATTATCATAATTTACCCATGTGTTATATAATGCTAACCCTAATGGGTTATATTCTTTATTTAAGAAAATAAAATGATTATCTTTTATTTTTGTTATTCCATATGGTAAATATATTCTAATAAAAGTTTTTGTTATTATGTTTTCATGATCTATAAAAGTAAGATATAATCTAAATCTTTCTAAAATAGTTTCTAAAGAATCTTCGTTATCATCAAATAATTGATTTTCAACAAATTCCTTATTCTTTACTATAGTGTTAGATATCAAAGCGATTAATGTATTTTTAATTTGAATGTTATGTTTTAAGAGCTGTAAATCTTTTACATCCATTTCTATGCTTTATCCTCCTATATTTTATAAAAAAGGTATTTATTACTATCCTTATTTAAAAATAAGAGTAAAAACAGGTTAATTTCCTTAAAAGTTTGCAAATAAGCTATATATTTTTGAGTTCTTATTTTTAAAGCTTCTATATTTTCCGCTCTTGCAATCTGAAGATCAGGATTACTTCCCAGAACAATTTCTTTATAAATACTGTAGCGAGGATCATGTAAAAGCGATAAAATGTTTTCTTTATTTGTTATATGTGAAAAATAAGTTTTTAGTAGATAAATTTTCATTTGTAGTTCAGATAAAGCTTGTGACACGGCTTGAAATGATAAATATTGTTTAGCCTCAGCGAAAATAAGAGAATTATTATTTTTGATTACAACATCTATTTCAATTCTTCTTGTCCCAAATTTGTTTTCAATTTTTTCATCTAAAGTAAATGCTATCCGTTTATATTCTTTTATATGAGTTTGTAAATTAAACTTATCTTTTAATACTTTTTTAGCCTTATCATATAACCATTGTTCTCCACTTTTATTATTACTCATAAGCTATTTCCTTTATGATATTACTGACACAGACATTGCATTACTTTGTAATCTATACCCCACAACCCCTTTCTTTCCCTTTTAGCTTTCTCAAGTAAATCATCAAGAACCTCTGGATACCTCGCTTTTTTATATATACAAGCATAACCGTCAGCAATAATGTCAAAATTATATGGTTGCTCTGCACTTTTTCTATAAACCACAGCAAGACTGCGACTATAATAACCTTTACCATAAAAATCAACTTCAATGTTTTTGCTGTTTTTGAAGTATTTTTTTGCATAGCTGGTAGCCATTTTTCCTAACCTGATTATTCTGTTTTTAGATACATCACATTTCATTGCATCTTTTTCAAGTTTTTTGGATGGATATTTTTCTGGAGTATCTATCCATAATAATCTTAATTTTAGTTTTCTATTATAATTGTTTTTAATTATAAAAGTATCTCCATCTGAAATTTTAACTAATCTAACAACATCACCAGCATATACTAATGTAGTTGCTAATATTAGCAAAGTTGATATTATATAAAGATTATTAAAACTCATTTTTGATTTGATATTTTTATTCATCCTTTTGTAAAAAGTCGCATTTGTATATCTGTTAAAACAGGAAGTTTTTTATCACATTTTATATCACTTTTATTATTTTTTTCTTCTTTTGATATCTTTACTTTTGCCAATTTTTCTAAAATATTTGTTAAAGTATTATAATCAATTTTATCATTTTTGTTTGTTGGTATAAGAGTTAAATCATAAATCCCAAAACTTTTATATAAATTCCAATTTGTGTAAGCATTTGTTTCCGTTAAAGTTTTAATTATTGTTTCTAATGCATTATTTTTACAATAAGTAGGTATTTTTGAAGAATATCTTAAAAAAATTTGTGGAACAGGCAATTCTATCTTGTTTTTATCTTTTATATTTTTTATAGTAACATTAGTTACTGTTTTTTTAAATAATAAGTTATAATGTAAGTTGTTTTTTAAATTTTCCAATAGTTCATAAAGTTTCCCATCATTGTTTAATTTAAAGCCTAAAAGAATTATAAAATCTGCCCAGGTTGATGTTTGTATGACTAAAAATTCAAAGTTTGCAAAATAACCAATAAGATACTCTTTTACAGAATTACAATCATATGAATCAATTTCATCTTTTTTGATTAAAAGCTTTATAACTTCATGGGTTAAATTTGTTTCTTTTCCTCCAACTGTAATAATAGTATGAAAAAGATTATAATAAAATTTAGATTTGAAATTTGGAGATAATAGTTCTTTATAAATTTCTTTATATTCTTTATCCAAAGTTAATTCAATATTTATTATTATATCATTTTTATCAAAAAAACCTATTAATTGATTGTCAATGTCATTATAATTGTTATTTTCTGATAAAATATCAGATAAAAGTTTTTTGTAAAATTTCTTTATATTACTTTCATTTATAGTATTAAATAAATTATAATTAAAATGATATATAATATGACCTACTATTTCATATTTGTAGTAAAATATATTTCTCTGTTGATTAGAGTTTTGTTCTGAATTATTCGTTTGATTTGAATTTCCTCTTTCATTACAAATACTAATTATGTTATTTATTTTATGAAAAACTTTGTTGAAATAATTATCATGATGGTCTTCAAAATTTTTGTCTTTTAAATTGCCTAAAAGCTCGTAGTTAACTAAATTATAGGCTCCAAAATTCAAAAAAGTGAAATTTTTATAAACATTATCTTTCTCTATGAAATTATAAATATTGCTATAAGAAAAACTATCATTATCAAATCTCATCTTTAAAAAACTTATTTTTAATAATCTAAACTTAGTAGTTTCTTGTAAAAAACTTATAATACTATTTTTAGATTCTGACTTGGTTATGTTTCTAGCATTTTCATCTATATTACGAATTAATTCGTTATAATCAATGTCTGTAAAGTCAACAAAATCTAATAGATTTAAAAAATTGGTAGTAATTCTTCCCTCTTTAAAAGAAAACCTATTGAATTGTTCATTATCTAAAAGTTGTTCAAAGTTAAATTTTTTTGCTTTCTCTATAATTTCATGAATTAAAAATCTCTGAGCAATTAAATAATTATGTAAGATATTTAATGGATAGTTATTAGTAGAATTATTATTATCAGAATTTTTACTGTTAGAAGCTTTTAAATAATTATTAAAACCAATCTTTTCATTCAAATTTTTAAATAGTAGTTCCATAGATTTAGTTATTATTCTGTAAATTTTAATGTCTGTAAACAAAAATTCTTTTGATTTTTGTGGACTGTTTTTAATTATGGTTTCTTTGTATTTATGTAGCAAAAAATACTTTAACTTATCCTTTATTTCTAAAAAACTTTTATCTTTAATGAATTCCAAAGATATTATCAATCTTAACCATATTAAATCATTTCTTGGTTCATAAAGGTTAATATCAGAGTCAAGTTTAAATTGAGAAAATATTAAAGAGTTAAATAAAGGTAAATAGTATTCCATACCAAATATTTTAGTTAAATATGAATCAATAAATATGTCATCATATACTTGAGCAATAGCTTTAATATCTATTGATAAATTTTGTTTTATTATTGTATATTCAAGTTTTATAAGTAAATCTTTTTTGATATCAAAATATTTTTTGACAAATTCATTAGAACTCTCAAAGTCAACATTACGATATTCTAAATTAATCAAATAATGTAAAGCCTCATGTAACATATTTATCCATAATGAATGTCTATTTATAATAAAATATGAGCTATCTATTAACAATAAATCATTTTTATCTGATTCTAATATAGATTTTTCAATAAACATATTTATATTATTTGAAGACCAGTTAAAAATTACATCGGTAAAATTAAGTTTATTTTTATGATCTTTAATATCTGTATTATTTGTGTAAGTTTGTATTTTTGTTTCTAATATTTTTGCTTTATTAAAAATATTGAAATGTAAATAGTTCATAAAAGATACAACTAATCCTTTTAACCATTCATAACTTTTTAGTTCTTGTTTCGTTCTATATAGCGTAACTGTTGGAAAATATATGGGATAACAATCTAATATATAATTAATTTTTCTTTGAAGAAAGGATAATTGAGTCGAAATAATATTAGATAAAACATTTATTTCCAATAAATTGTTATAAAATATCTCCAAATTTTCTAGTTGTTTTGGTAATTCATTGAATATTTTAATTAAATTTTCAGTGTTTTTAGAGATTCTAATCGCCAATTTTCTCAACGTAGAAAATGCATATCTTATTGATTCTCTATTATTTATATCATTTTCATCTTTACTACAATGTTCAAGTGTAAAAAATGTATAATTTAAAAAAGTAGTTTTTATTTCTTGCAATAATATGTTAATATTATGTTTTAGATCTAAATAAATAATTTTTTCTATTAAGAAATCATCTTTTTCCATATTAACCCTCATAAAACAACTAATACAATTATGTTGCTTGTGAAAAGATTATCTTAATTAAACTATATAGTTTTTTTTCATCAGAAATAAGTTTATTCAAACTTTCTTTCAGTTCAATATTTAGTATATCATCTTTAATTAGTTTATAATATATTACAACATCTTCAATAAGCTTTTTTAATTGTATAAATCTTAATAAAATTCTTAAAATTAATATAAATATGATAAAATATATCAAAAAGTGAATTAAAATAGAAAAATACTTGAAGTTTGAGGAACTCAAGCATTGATATAAATTAAAAGAATTTGAAAGATTCAAATATTGTGAAATATTTGAATTTTTGTATGTATCCTTGTATATAAAAAGTAAAACAATAACCATTATTATCTCAACACAGTAATTGTAAACAAAATAACTTTGTTTTTTCATCACTAAATATAATTCTTTATATTTTTCCATAAAAATATTTATAATATTATAAACTTCATATTTTATTAAAATTCTATTTGATGTAGATATTTCAAATCTGGATAATTTTATTTTTTCTTCTTTTTCATATTGTTGCGGAAAATGAATTTCATAAGTTAATATATGTGAATTGTTAATTTTATTAAATGTATATGTAAAATTTGGTTTATTTTTATTAATAGTATTTTCACGTATTTCAATTTTTATTTCTCTATTACTATAAAGCGAAAGTCCACAAGAATTTAAAAACATAATAACTAAATGAATTAAAGATATTACGATAAATATAGTTAAAATTAATAAAATCAGTGGTATTATACTGTCCAATATAGAACTAAAAACATATATGGCTTTACTGCTCGAATAATCCAGATATGATATTTTTTGGAGAAAGGTTAAGATTAAACTTTTTATTTTAATTAGGAATAAACTATTATGAAATTTTGATAGATAATCAAAAAATTCAACAAGGATTGAACAACTTTTTGATGCTAACAAAGTCATAATAATAAATAATTTTTGAGAAAGAAAGTTGGCAATACTATAAATTAAGTCAAAATATAAACAATATAATCCTGTAGCAAACAATACAAAATCTACACTTTTAATGTCTAAAAAAGAAAAGAATTTATTGCAAAAGTTCTTGTATAATAACAACATTTAAAGCTCAAGCCTTTAAATAAAACCATAAAAATCTTGATAACTTAATATAATTATTTTTATACAAAAAGTTTTCTATAATTTTAGGTTAAAACATTATAGTTTAAATACTCTTTTTATAGCAGGCATATTAAACCCATGGCCTGAAGGAACTGTACTAAAAGTGGATTCATTTTCACTTTTAAAAGTTGATAGTAGCATTTGGGATAAATCATTTGATGTTTCAAGGTAACTAATTCTTCTGTTCATAGAATCTATATCATTTTTTACTTCTTTTACTGTAGATTCAAGACCTTTTATATCATTTTTTACTTCTTTTACTGTAGATTCAAGACCTTTTATATCATTTTTTACTTCTTTTACTGTAGATTCAAAATTCCCCATTCTTTCTTCCATGCTTTCTAATTTCTCCATAATAACTTCTAAAGTGATTTTCCTTTTTTCCATATCTGCCTCCCTAATAACCTAACCCATTCCCCTCCCCAAAAAAAATTGGAAATATTATATAAAAATAAATTCCAGAGTCAAGTTTTTCTAAACATAGTATAACAAAACTGCTATTCACAGATATAATAACAAACAATAATTTATTACTCATCTTTGAGTTAAACAGTTATTTTCATCTGCAATATCCTTACAATTTTTGTTACAGAGCCCAAAGTTTTCCTTTAACGTATTCCAATATTTTCAATATAGAATTTAGCTATTTTATGTTTCAAATCTTCAAAAGTATCAGTAGGTAAAAAATAATTAGTTTCTAATCCTATATTTAAGACCTCAACAAAAGATTCTTTTGCATAATTTTTTAATTCATTTAAATAATCGTATTCTATAGTATCTAATTTAGATATTAAACAAATCATTTGGTAAGATTTATCTATATAGCGTAAATTACCATTAGGATGTGCTCTACGATAGTGTTGGTCTGCTGTTAATGCAATTAAGTTTTCTACTTTATCTGCTAACTCAGGAAACTCATTTTTTGGAAAAATATGATGAATATAAATTGTTCTATAACTAGGAACAGGAAATCTATGTATTTCACTATATTCTTCTAGTTTTTTAACATAATTCATAGCTTTTTTTATTTCATATTCGTATCTTGCTTCACTATTACCAATCATAAGAGAATTATTAAACTTTTGTATAAATTCTTTACGAGTTATATACTTATCTTTTTTAATATCTCTCCAATTAGGTCTGTTATAAAGTAAATCATCAAAATTAATAATATTTTTTGATATGTAACCTTTTATTGCTCCTTGCTTTCTATATTTAAAAGATAACGGATTTAGTATTTTAGGAAATATTCTATTAACTTCTAATTCTTTATTAATAGGAGTATGTTCAATTATAAAACTACTAAATGTTTCTTTCAACACTTTAAAGTTCTCACTATCTTGTCTTTTAAAAAAATTATTAAAATATATCCATAAATCACTATCTCGTAGAACTTTTTCTAAATATTTTACGATGAATACTAAAGAATTTCTATCACTATAAGAAATAAACTCCAATATATCTTTTTCTAATATTTTATAAGAATTAACTCTACCATTAGTTGATTCTTCTAACACACCTGCGTACGATAACATTTTTAAAGGCTGAGAAAAAAATTTATCATATTCATTTGCAGCGTTTTCATTATTAACTGATGGTTTATTAAAATATGATGTAATAATATCATTAGCATAATCATAGTTCATTAAATCGTTTCTTGTAAAAATTTCACGATTTTCATTAGTTACATAATTTACTATAATATCTGCAATAACACTAAGTACATCAGGAGTTACTTTTTGATCCATAAATCTTGCATTTCCTGATATTCTTATATCATAATTTTTACTAGATAGAAGTTGTTCTATCTTTTTCACTACTCTCTTCATTTCTTTTCAACCTCCCAAAGAATTTAACAGATGTTTTATCTATATTAAGACTTCTAGTTCCAAAATTTTTTACAATTCTGTAAAAATCTCTAAATTCATCGCTTGAAAAGTATTCCAAATCTTTTTTACTTATTTCAATATTTTTTTTTGGTATTAAGATAGCAACAGATCCATCTACGATTGTATTTTGAGGTAAAAATACTGCTCTCGTAAAAGGTGTTAAATTAGGGACTAATACTACTTTTTTATTTAAAAATTCACTAACTTTCAAATTAGATATATCATCTATATATCTATCATAATTATCCATATTAACTATTTTATTATTCCCAATATTCCTTGCTTTTAAAACTCTATATTTACCGTAAGTTTTTAACATTTCTTTTTTTATTTGCCTATCTCTAAAAACATCAAATATATTTAATTCCAATTTGCTAACTATTCTATCAAAAAATTCATCTCTATATATTAACCATATATCAAAGTTTTTATCACATACATAATCTTGTTTTTTATAATAAACTTTATTTGTTATATAACTTTCAATTTCAACAATATTTTTTCTAACATTTTTATTTTCAATAAGTATACTAATAGTTTCAATTCTCACATCAAAAGCATTTTCGCCAAAATCAGTTATTTTTAATATTTTTTTCTTTGATAAAAGACTTCTTGTTAAGCTGTATTCTGGAGAACTTAAAAAACTTTTTGGAATTATTAAAGAAACATATTTAGCAAGAGTTAAGCTTTTTTCAATAAAAAAGATAAAAATATTATTAGTTTTTGTATTAACAACATTTTTTTTATAGTTTTCCAACAATTTTTTATTTTTAACTATTTTTTTAAAAGGGGGGTTACCAACTATTATATCATATTGTTTTTTAAATTCATGTAAAAGAAAATCACTATGTATAATATTTATTTTAACATTCTTTCTATGATTTATCTTTTGTAAAAGCAATTCAAATATTTTGATAGACTTTTCATCAATATCAACAGCATCGATCTCTAAGTCAGCATACTGATATTTCTTTATTAACAAAGGAATAAAATTACCAACACCAATAGATGGCTCTAATACTGTTATTTTATTTTGTTTTAATTGTGGTAAATCTTTAATTAACGAATAACAAATTTTACTATCAGTATAATATGCCGAATTTTCTAGTCTTTGAGTATTTGATAATTCTGCTATCTTAAATAAAGTATCTAAATCGTATTTAGATATATTATTTTTTAAAAAAATATACAAATTTTCAAATTCATATAAATTTTCTTTTTTAATTAATTCCAATATTTCTTTTTTATTTAAAATTAATTCACTTGTTTTCTGTATATATTTTTTACCTATTTGTTCAATTATGATAGGAGGAATTGCTTCTCCAATACATTGTCTAATATTCATTTCATGTTCTTTAAGAAATTTTACTTTTTTATCATAATCCCAAGTGTTTACTACACTATCATATTCAGTCCATTTAAAATCTTCGGGAATATTCATCATCCGCATTAATTCTCTTATACTGAAAACTCTGTCATCTTGTGGATGGATAGTATTTTGAGAGGCTAATATATCATTCCGGGTATGAACACAGGGAGCAACTTTATCCCAATATTGTCTTTTATATTTATCTCCATTTTTATTTTTGTTAAAGACTATTTTGCCATCTTTAATTTGATGAGGTCTTTTATATGGTTCTTTATTATCAAAAGCACTCTGCCCCTCTTTTAAGTCTTTAATCCATTCTCTCATATAACTTTTATAAGGACGAAAATTATGATAAATATCTTTTTCCCATATTTCACCCATATTCTTTAATGATGGTAAATCACCAATAACTTCTCTTAATGTTTTTTCTTTTGAATAATCTGGAAATATATCGAGAGGAGTAAAATTTAAGTCTTTTCTAACTCCTATCACAATAGTTCTAGTTCTACTAGAATTTGCACCATAATTTTTAAGATTAACAACTTGATATTCAATTAAATAATCTGTTGCCAAATTCACTTCAATTGACTCTTTAATTTTTTTATCTTTATTATCTAAGTCAGTACATATAGAATTCAAAAAGGTTGCAACATTTTCAAATATAAAAACTTTTGGTTTTAATTTTTTTACAATTTCTATACTTTTAACTATTAAAGAATTTCTTTTTATTTCACACTTTTTTTTATGGTTTACAACACTCATCCCTTGACATGGAGGTGTGGCAATTATTATATCTATTTCATTAACATTTTCTTTATCTTTATACCATTGTACCACATTAAATAATTTTTCCAGTACTTCTTTTTTTGAAAGATCACCATCGATATAGCCTGATTCATATTTACACTTTTGATTAACTTTTTGAATATCTAGTCGTTTTGAGATATACTCAACTGTTGCTATACAATCAAAACCCAACTTATTTAATGAATAACATCCAATTCCTGCACCACTGAATAAACTTATATACACATATTTATTCTTAACTTTACTTTTCATTAAACAACCTTTTTAGTTTTTTTTTTAATAAAAGAATAAATGTTTTTCAATATTGTTTATTAAGATATTCGTTTAATATTATCTTTAAAATTCAATTTAAGTTTATTATTTTGCTCATATTACCCCCTTGTCTTTCATAACTTCTTCTAACTCTTTACTTGTAACAGACAAATATATTGAAGTATTCAAAATACTCGCATGCCCCAAAAAATACTGAATATGGTTTAATGGTATCCCAACATTAATTAATTCAATAGCTTTTGTATGCCTAAGTACGTGGGGATGCAATTTATCCTTACTAATACCTGCTTTTTCGTCATTCTCTTTCATTTTAGCGTAGAAATTTTGATATTTCAATTTAAACACTTTACCTCTCATGTCTGGATATTCGGCAAGGTATCTAAGGAGCTCGTTTATAAGCTCAACAGGAACGGGAATTGTCCTGTAAACTTTCTTTTTTCTTTTTAACGTTATAAGTTTCACCCTTGAATATCGATAATCAATATCTTTAATGTCATCTATATTTAAAACTTCGCTTACCCTTGCGCCAGTGTATTTAAGAAACAAAAAAGTCAGCCAATACCTGCCGGCACTTTTCCTACGATAAGCATTATCATAATATTGTTGAAACTCGGCAGTTAAAGCGTTTATCTCCTGCTCTGTAAGAAACTTGATTTTACCGGCAGACTCTAAAATAGATGGGACATTGTAAGGGACTAAACTCATTATTTTTCTTTATTTTCAAGATTGTTTAACTGTTCAATATCAGCCTTATGTTTTTTCCATGCCTTTTCAAAAGCCTCTTCCATTTTTATAGCCATATCTTCAGCTGGAGTATCGTCCTCTTGAAAATCTTTTAAAAATTTTGCAAGACCTTTAAATGATTTTAAATTGTTAGTTCTTCTATTTAAATCGTCTTTTTTATTCATATCTGCCTCTCTTATTTTTCTTGCACAATATATGTTCCATTAATAATTACTGACTTACCGTTTTCATCAATGAAATAAAGACTACTGCCCCTTCTTTCTATATTGAATCTGCCTTCCCATCTTTTTATAATTTGGCCATTATCTGCATAAAGTATTATTTCTCTTTTAATTCCAATGGTTTCAGCTTTAAAATCCTTTAATTTCTTCTTTTGAGATTGTGTGCAACTTATAGCAAATATTGAAATCAATAATACTAATATTAATTTAGCTCTAAGCATACTAACCTCCTATTGTTATTCGCACAAACATTGCATTACTTGATAATCAATACCCCACAACCCCTTTCTTTCCCTTTTAGCTTTCTCAAGTAAATCATCAAGAACCTCTGGATACCTCGCTTTTTTATATATACAAGCATAACCGTCAGCAATTATGTCAAAGTTATATGGTTGCTCTGCACCTTTTCTATAAACCACAGCAAGACTGCGACCATAGTAACCTTTACCATAAAAATCAATTTCAACATTCTTGCTGTTTTTAAAATACCTTTTGGCGTAGCTTGTGGCCATCTTACCCAGTCTGATCATCCTCTTTTTACTAACTCCGCATCTTCTTGCATCTTTTTTCAGCTTCTTTGATGAAAATTTCTCCGGTGTATCGATCCAGATTAGTCTGAGTTTAACTTTCTGATTCTTTTCGTTTCTAACAATAAACGTATCACCATCGCTAACCCTTACTATCCTTGCCAACTCACCAGCGAATACATTACCTATAAGCAATAAAATTATATATATAATCATTAAATATTTTCTTTTTCTCATCAGCACACCTCTCTTTTATCCACAATAGAACTTGACAATCCACATGAATACTTACTGTATAATTTTGGCATACCTTGAACACTTTTCGGTAATTTTCTAACGAAACTTAGAAATTCTCTTATAACTGTATCAGAAAAATTACTTTTATATCCTCTCGTAACAATTAATTCTTGTAAACTGTCAGGTAAATTTATAGCATTAGAACCAAAATAAACAAAGTTTGTTGATATTAACACATACTTACCAGATAAATCACGTTTTTTGGTTTCTATGTTTTCACTACCATCTTCATTTGAGTGTAATGAATAAAGCTGTTGAAACTCACCGTTTCCCAAAGGTTTATAAATATTATCACCTAATCTTTCTTCAAATTTGATAGAATCCATCTTTGGCTTTTTTCTTTCAAATCTCGGATCATTAAAATATTCCTCAAATGTTAATTTTTCATTTACCTCCATCGCAAAAACAAACTTATTACTATCTGCTTTAGGTGAAATACCTATAATAAAGTCACCTATGTCAGCCGCACTACGTATTCTCGGTTTACACGTTGCCAATGTGCAATACCCCCAGAATGGATTTGGAGCAAACCCACTGTCATAAGCTATAATATAAGAAAATAACCTCATTTTCCCTCCTTTTGTTTTTTATAGTGGTAAAATACCGGCAAAAAATATTAAAAACAAAAAAGTTCTTTCAACCATGTGTTTCTATATCTCTTTGAAATATTTTTGCAAGCTCTTACAAAAGCATAAGGCTCACCAATAATATGAACCCCTATTTTAGCCCTCGTGATAGCAGTATAAAACCATTGGTTGTCAAGCATAATGTAATTACTTAAACTTAAAGGTATTATTACAATCTTAAATTCGCTTCCTTGTGCTTTATGAACCGTTAAAGCATAAGCTAAATCAATTATATCCCCCATTTCAAGAAAATCATAGATTACAATATCGTTTGTTACTGTCTCCACATAAACATTTTCATTGTCATGATCAATTCTCTTTATAACTCCTAAAGTCCCGTTAAAAATTCTTTTACTGCTAATATCTGAGTCATCCAATACCGGCATATCTTTGTTTTTCAAATGAACAACCTTATCGCCTACACAATACCATTTGCCATTCCTTTCAAGTTTGTCATATTCACTTTTCATTTCAGGAGGATTTAATATTCTTTGTAATTCTATGTTTAAATTCTCTATTCCTAAAAGTCCTTTTCTTTGTGGAACTAACACCTGCAAATCAGCAATCAAATTTTTAATCCCGTGTTCTTTGTATATGCTTGTAAGCTTCAATATGTATTGAAGAATTTTACTGTTTATATCTTCTCTTAACTTTTTAAATTCCTCATCATTCATTTTCTTTTTCTTTTCCCAATATCCTTCTATTTCTACAGGAATAAAATCCCAGTCTTTGTATCTTTCTTTGTAACCATTAGGAACGTTACCTTGTCTGATTGTATTTGCGAAAAAATTGATCACACTGTCATTTCCTTGCCTATATATTTTATCAAGCTTAACAGAAGGGATCATGCCAGTGTTGATTATATCAGAAAAAACATTTCCAGCACCTATTGGAGGCAACTGAGCGTCATCTCCAACCATTATAAAGATAGAGTCATCAGATATAGCATTTATCAAAGCATAAAACAGTCCTACATTAACCATTCCTGCTTCATCTAAAATAATGACTTTATAGGGTAGGGGATTGTCTTTGTTATATTCAAAACCATTGCCAGTAAATCTTAATAACGAATGAATAGTATAAGCAGGAAAACCAGTAACGTTAGCAAGCCTTCTTGACGCTATACCACTCATAGCACAACCAACTATCTCTCCCTTAAATAAACTATTCAATATGAGTAAAATAACTTTTGAAACTGTTGTTTTACCTGTTCCTGCGTATCCTGATAAAGCAAATATTTTGCTGTTTACCGCTGTCAATACCGCTTCTTTTTGCTTATCTGATAAGCGTATCCCTGATTTATGCTCAAAATACTTTATAAATTTTCCAATATCGCTGTCACTAAAAAAGTTAGTTTTTATGTTAGCCCTTTTAGAAATGAAATCGAAAATTTTTTCTTCAAGTTTTTTATAAACACCTAAATAAACTCTATCACCATCAACCTGTATGTTAGGATCAAGTGTTATTGCTTGCTCAAACAGGCTTTCTATATCAACTTGCGCATCCAAACCTAATTCATCTTTCAGCCTATCCAAAAAATAGCCGTAATCAAGATATGTGTGTCCATTCTCATTTGACTCTTTTTCTAAGATGTATTGACTACAAGCTTGAACCCTAAAGGGAGAATCTACTTCAATCCCCATACTTTTAGCGATCTCATCAGCTTTTTTAAATCCTATGCCTGTCACTTTTGTTAAACAGTAGGGATTGTTTCTGATTTCTTCAATCGCTTTTTCGCCAAACGTATTATAAACTTTTACTATCAGGTTTGATGTTGCACCGTATTGTCCGAGAAACTTTGATAATTGTCTTAAATGGCTGTATTTCTTCCATGACTTGAGGATTTTTTCTAACTTTTTCTCTTTTATCCCTTTTACTTCCATTAACAGGTGAGGCTTTTCTTCAATGACAGTTTCAAGCTCATCGCCGAATACTTCTATTAAGTGTTTTGCAAGTTTCTCGCCTATACCAGAAACTATTTTAGTCAGAAAGAAAAACAGTTCATTAGACTGCATTTCAGCATAATCAAATTGAAATACTCTACCATATCTATCCGTTGTCCAATTGCCATAGAATTTATATTTTAGACCAGTAATGTCACCGTTAAAACTATCCGTGATGTGACCTTTAACTACAATTTTGTTAGCTAATTGAATGATATAATATGATCCGTTATTAAATATAACTTTTTCTACTTGTCCAATAATACAAACCACTAATTCTCCTCAAAAGGTTCGCAACGATTGACATAATAGACTGTATTATCGTTTAGAATAATTTTATCGTTAATTACTCTATAGCTTTCTTTTTTTATAAGTTTTGTTTTACTTCCTATACCGCCAGAGCAAATCAAACTATATTTTCCAGTTATGACTTTGCTTATCCTTAGATAATCAGAATATGTCGCAAATAATAAAAGTGCGCACATTACAAAAAGGGATAGAATTGTAATTAAAATTATTTTCTTCCATGAATACTTTGAGAGTATGAGTCCAGCAATTATTCCACACATGCCTATTGTAAGCGCAAATAGCAATAAAATAAGCATTGGATTCGTTAATAAAATTTTAATTACTTTCAATTCCATTTTTACCTCACTTATACTTTTTGTCTAATATTTTTTCTAACCAATTAACAGCTTCCTTTTCTGTTTTAAAAGTATCAGAATCAAAGTAATTAGACATGCCCTCTGTTTTCACTCATAACTATTATATTATATTTTATAATCTCATATTTATAAAATAAGAAATTAAATTAAAAAAACAAGCATAATTTCAATTTTAGTTTGTAAATTAAGTATTTTAAAAGCTACAGTTCTAACTATGAGAAAAGAAATATTTGCTTATATTTAATAAAATTCCAAGTCAGTTTTAAATTATCAAAAAAATATCACATTCATTGATTAATACAGTATGTTTATCTAGCAGATAAGAGAATAAGATATCCCTAAGCTAGCTTAAAAATCTTTTATAAAAAAGTTAAAGTTAACATTAGTATAGTTAAACTTTAAATTTTAATAATAAAGAATGTAGTTCATTAATGTTGTCTTTCATTATCAAAACTGATTCTATTAATTTATCTAGTAATTGAGTATCCGAATCAATATCATTAATAACTGATTGTATAGAATCGTTTACAGATGCTATAGCAATAGTTTGTTCATCAATAGATTGAAGTATTATTTCACTGGAATTATTTATATCCATAATTAAATTATAGAAATGTTTAAAAATTTCATTTACATGATAAATCTCAATTTTACCTTTTTCTACACTTGACAGAGAAAGGTCCATTTGCTCATTAGCTTCTTTAGTTTCAGTTTTTAGTTTAATAATAATTTCTTCTACTTCTTTGATAGCTTTTTGAGTTCTTTCTGCTAATTTCCTTACCTCATCTGCCACTACAGCAAACCCTCTTCCATGTTCACCGGCTCTTGCTGCTTCGATGGCTGCATTGAGAGCTAATAAGTTTGTTTGGTCAGCTATGTCATTTATGACATTTAAAATCTCAACAATTTCCTCTGATGATTTATCAAGATTATTCATAACGTTTGATAACTTTTGCACATTTTCATTAATAGTATCCATATATTGCACAGATTGGTTCACAATAGTTGTTCCTTTTTCTGTTTCTTTAAACAAAATTCTAGTTTTATTAACATTATCTTCTACATTACTTTTAACATGTAGTGAAGTCGTATTCATTTCTTCAATTGCTGAAGCTGTAGAGGCTATTGCATCTTTTTGATTTTTAAATGAAGCTGTAAACTGGTTTCCATACTCGTCTAAAGATTTACTAATTGATTCAAGTGTTTTTTCTTTTTCTTTTATATTTATTACGATATTTCTTAGCTTATTAATAAACTTATTAAAATGTTGAGCTACTTCAGCAATAATATCTTTACCACTAATATCAAGCTGTTTAGTCAAGTCTCCTTCTCCTTGAGACAATTCAGCTAGTTTATTAGTTACTCTTCTTAATCTACTTATAACACCTATTACTACAAAGTAAGAGACAAAAGCTGTTATAATCAATAAAACTATAGTAAAGATGATAACCATTTTCATGTCGCTTTTCATATCATTTAAAGCATCAGCTTTTTTAATTGTTATTTTTTTATAAATGTCATCGAGATATACTCCTGTAGCTATTACCCATCCTAATTCTGGTATTCTTTTAGCAAAAGTAAGTTTAGCAACAGGTGTTTTTTCACCAGGTTTTGGCCACTTGTATTTTACAAAACCATTTTTCCCATTCATTGTTGATTCTACAATTGCAGTAAAAACATTTTTCCCGCCTTCTGCTACATTAAATTTTTCAGCAGTAAGTCTTTTACCTACAATTTGAGGTAAGATAGGATGCATGACAACTTTTGGTACAGGTAATTCATCATTTAATACAAAAAAGTATCCTCTACCTCTATCATAACGCATTTTTGCGATATACTCTAATATTTGTTTTTTAGTTTTTTGGATAACATCATCTATATAAACTCCAGTACCTAATATCCATCCCCAAGGCTTAAATAGCTTTACGTAAGAAAGCTTTGGTTGAGGATCTGTGTTGCCAGGTTTTGGCCAAAGGTAATCAACAAACCCTTCACCTTTTTCTCTACAAACTTTAACCATTGCAACAAAAAGGTTTTCACCTTTACCCAAAGCTACGTTATACTTAGGATTATTTAAAATCTTTCCATCTAAAGATGGAACAATAGGATGCATAATCATTTTTGGAAAGGGTAGTTCATCATTGTTTATCCATATATATCCAACACCTTCATCATAACGTAATGTTTTTATTAACTTTTTAGCTCTTTCTTTTGCTACATTTTCTGTAACTTCTCCTTTTCTATATTTATTATACTCAGTTTCCAAAATATGGTATGCCATTTCTATGATATTTTTTAAACGCGTACCATAGTATTTTTCAATGTATTTTTTATTAGTAGATTCTCTATAAGTTGTATATGCAAAATGATAAGCAGATTCAATATGATCTCTGAGAGTCTTTTTTATATGTTCTATCTCATTTATCTCATAATCTTTTATTTGTTTATTGAAAGTGCGTTTATTATCAATATAAAAAAATATTGAAATTGACAATGTAGAAAGAAATACAGCGAAAAATACTATTAGAAATATTTTTGTTTTAAATTTCATATAATACCTCACAAATATTATACTGTGTAAGTATGAATTCTATTTGTTATAATATTCTATTTTTTCAAAAGATGTCAAACATAATTTTTTGGAAACATCTCATTTTTTATTGCTAGTTTAATTTATGTATGCATATCAAAAGTTACATGTTGTTGTTTATGAAAAAATTTTCTCGAAGTTCAAGTTTCCATCAAAACTCATAAATTGTAGTTTTAAAGGAACCTGTCTTAATGCAAAACGGATGTTTTGTAAGAATGAAGAAAATGTCTTAATATAAATAACATAAAACATGGTTTTAAGAAAAAATGGTATAGTAATTTTTTTGAGACCATGAAAATTTCTTTTATTACTAAATATGCACATTTTTATTTTAACGCTTTAGAATTGAATTTAAAAATACTTGGGAAACTAATATAAGTACTTTATTATAACAAAACCTGAGATAACTACAGTTTTACAATTTCCCAAGTGGTATATTCGACCTCATAAAAAAGATTATTAAAAACGATATGGCAGGCACTCCATAAATAAACAAAAATGGATTAATAGGAAGCGGCGAAAATAAATAACCGAATATAAACAACAACTTCGCCGATAACGCCAAATTCTTAACCCAATGAAAACCTAAAGCGCTCACTATACCAAACTCCTCTTCCTTCCTCTGATACCTGATCTTACCTTCCACAAAACCAATTATTACGGCTATAACAAACAGCGGCAACATAAATTTATACATGTAACCCCTTATTATTACTAACTGCATCATAGGCTTAAACCAACTTTCTATACCAGAATACGCTCTCCTTAAAGCTCCCTTCATAAAATTATCTACATTGTTGATCACGTTTATAATTGCTTCAATATCTTCTCTGTCTGCAACCATTTTAAAATTCTCTTGCTCCTTTACCAGCAAGTTCCATTGATAGTTGGGATTTTGATTAAGCTTGTATTGAAATATAAAAAATTCGCCTGCTATTGTGACAAGCAGCAAAAATACAACCCAATACCTAAAATTACTTATTGTTGCTATTTCAGACATATTCCAACCCCCTGTTAATTTCTATTACTTTATCCATAAACTTATGCTCTATCTTGTCTGATATTAAAGGTATTCTAACCTTGTAAGGGAGTCTTCCTTGAGTATACATAAACACTTCGCCTTTTGGTAGTGACGTAAGCAACTGGGGTTCTACTAACTCTACTTCTTTATTTATTAACCTTTCGCCTGCATTTGTTCCATAATATATTCCGTTGTCGCCCACATCTGGACTTACACTTATTGTTTTCATTCTTTCTTTGATAACAGTTTTGCCAAACATCTCCGAAAACAGTTTGGCAACCTCTATTTCCGGCACTCTGAAGAAAATTTTATTGTTTGTGTTAGCAAGTATCTGCATTGCCTTTGGTTCGCTAACAACACTTTCAACGTCTTTGCTTGTTTGCATGGCAAGAGTTACTCTGACGCCTGCTCCACGAGCTTTGTTTAGTAAATCTACATATCCATCGAAAATTACATTGTAAAATTCATCTACGAATACATTTAAAGGAAACTCAACATCAGGATAGTGAGCATATATTGAACCAACATAAAATAGTAAATCCTGCAAAGCCATTCGGCCGACATTTCTCGCTACCTGATTGTCAATCATGGAACTTAAATAGAAATAAACCACTCTGTTTTTATTAATAACTTTCTCAAATGTTATATCCGATGGTATTGTCGATAACAAATCTCCAACTTCACCGTGACTCAAAGAAGCTAAAACGGGCTCGAGTGAAGCTGTTACTTTAGCAAAGTGATCTCTCGGATGACTTTCAATCTTTTTAAGGTATTTTAATGCAGGCTCAAGTTTTGTTACTATTGCTTCATCATTATTCATTTTTGCTTCATTGTATCTTTTTGTAAACTTTGTCATCAATTCTTCAAAATCAATAAGAGAATATCTATGTATTGACCTGATAGTTGGTTTTTCATCAAGAGATAAAAGGGCTGATGTAATTCCCAGTATCAAATTCCATGCAAAATCAGCATAAAAAGGTTCTTCGCCTATATCCATTATGGACCTTATTCTTGACGCTATATCTGTGGGCTTTGAAAAATTTTCAAGAGGGTTATATGTGCTACTGCTTTTAGGATGTGCAAGAGAAAAGAACATAAAATCATTTTTCCTACCAGCCTTAACGCATATATCATATACTCTATCAACAAGCTGATTATCGCCCTTTGGATCAATTATAACAACAGGTTCATCCCTAAGAACAGCCTGACCAATAAGTAACTCTAAAGCTCTTGTTTTACCTACGCCGGTTGTTCCCACAATTGCCGTATGCGTGTTTAACTCTTTAGTTGGGATATAAACGTTTTTTTCCTCTTTTTTACCAACTCCATGTATCAATGTTAGTCCGTCGCTATTAAAGTCCAAAAAATCATCAAGCCTGTTCATGTTTTTTAGGTCATACATTTTTTGAACATGATCGTTTTGCCAAACAAATCCTTTACCGATAAACACTTTATCTTTCGGTATTTTTCCTTTTTGTAAACTGACAGTTAGTATATTGTTTTTGCTCATTTGCTTTAGGAAGGAAGAACGCTCCATATACCTATATAATCTTGTAAAGGACAGGAGTATAATTAACACTCCTGTTAAAACTCCTATCTTATCGCCCAATAGTAAATAATTTCTAAAATAGAGAACCGTGCATCCTAGTATGAATTCAATGATAAAAGGCGTAAAATAATAATTCTTTGCTAGCATGCTTTACTCCTTCTTTTCATATAATTTTTACAAAAATGCTCAAATTCTTAGCAAATAACAGTTGCAACCTTACTGTTAAATTTTCCAAGCCGAATTGATATAAGGTTCAGTATTTCAGCTATAGGAACAGCGGTTTTTTTCTCTGTTTTTGTTAGAGTCAATACGGCGTCTTTAAGTAGCTTTGATGCAAAATCGCTCATAAAAACTTCCTTGAATATGCTTTCTATAGATGTTTGACTAATTTTGTTGAAGGATTCTTTTTTGCCCAAGCTTACAATACAGTTTTTGTCTTTTTTTTTATTATTAAGCAGTCTCCATCAGATAATTTAATTGCTACCATTTAACGCTCCTAAAGTTATTGATTTCAATGCCTCTATAATATATTCGAATTTGCCAGCAGAAAATTTTAGAGAATACACCTTTTCAGAATCTAAGATTTCCAATATTGATTCCGAGACTCTAAGTTTTAAATTTTCCGTAACTCTTAAAGTTTGAATATCGGTATCGGCTAGAGGCGTTTTACTCATCAGCATCATGTGCATCAAGTCGTAAACATCGTCATACCACAATTGAAAAACCAGTTTCTTTGTAGGTTTGCCGCTATTAGGTTCGTAAATTTGAAACAATACGCTGTCTTTTGAAACTATATTTTCAAAAACTAAAATATACTTTTTATCTTCTGTTTTTACTCTATACATTTTTTTACCTCTTTTTTAGTTTAGCAATTTCCATATTAAGTATTCTGAGAATCAGATTAGGCTGATAACCGCTAATTGGATGTCTATTTATGATTATATATGGTGTTCCTTTAACTCCTAATGCTTGTCCCTCTTTTTTGTTGCGTTCTATTTTGTCGATTACTTCTTGAGAACTCAAAAATTTGTAAAACTCAACAACCTTATTTTTAGGCAGTTGATTTTCAAAGATTTTCAATATTTCATCATTATTCTTATTCCTGAAATCGTAACTATACATATCCCACTTATAACCAAGCTTTCTGCCAGCTTCATAAATTTTGGCCAATAACTCTGCATGTTTGTGAAAAGATAAAGGAAAATGTTTATAGAATATAGCAACCTTATTTTCGTATTTTTTTATGATTCCCTTTATTTCTTTTGACGCTCTTTTACAGAATGGACATTCAAAGTCGCTAAATACAACAATTTTTACAGGAGCGTTAACATTGCCATATATTAACTCATCGCTTCTTATTTCTACGTTTACAGTATCGCTTATTGCTCTGATATAATTAATTACGTTTTCGCCAGTCTTTAAATCGGCTAAACCTGTAATAATATACTTGCCGTTTGTGTAAAATCCGAAAGTTTTGTTATCTGCATCAGTGATAATATTCAACTTGATATACTTGAAACCATCAATGACTTTAGGATCAACTTCATCAAGCAGTGTTACTTTAGCTTTACCTCTTATGCGTTTTTCTACAATTTTTTTAACTGTTTTAGCAGTCTTTGAAAATTTCTTTGTTTGAGCGAACCCTGTTCCAGCAAAAATAGATAACGTTAAACTTAAAACTAAGATAGCAAATACTACCCTAATAATTCCTTTTTTTGTTTTCATTATTCCTACCTCCTTCTATTTTTTACTGACAATCAATATAGGTAAAAGAAATGATTAAAAGTGTGGTATTTTCTATAAAAACAAAAAAGCCCGCCACCAAACGGCAGCGGGCTCTTTTGCGGGACGTTTCCCCTTGCTGTATACTGCAAGAGGCGCTTCCGTCTAATATTCGACGGAAGGTATATTTACTTCAAGTCTCTTTAATAATTGTTGAACATAAATCTTTTTTCTCTTTTTTACATCTTTGTATTTTTTTGTCGAATTCCAAATCTTATCCATCAGTTTTGATATTTCATTTGCTCTATACATTAGACACCCCCATTACTGTTACTGGAGTGTCTATTATTATAACTGCATGTTTTTTAATTTTTTGTGGTAAATTTAGCCATGTTTCGGCTGAGACTATGAATACTTTTTTGATTTGTGGTATTTCAAATCTTATCATTTTTCACCTCCTGTCCTTTTTTGGGCGGGCAACCCATAAAAGGCACGGCAGGGAGAACGGAGGCAGACAATTCTCCCAATGGCTACCCCCACAGCCATTTTGGTTACCGTGCCCTCTATGGGTCACCCGCCCTTTCTCAAGGACGGGAGGTTTTTATATTGATTCTATCAGAACCTTATTGGCAAAATTCAACAGTTTGTCATCATGTTCTATTTTAAAATTTTTCCAGTATTTTCTTCGACAATCTTCGCATATACACTTTTCAAACCACACATTATCCGGTTCGATCCAAAATGTTCCATAAAAATCTTCCCATTCTTTTTCTTCTTCAAAATCAGGAAGATATAATGGTTTATTGCAACAATCACATATTATTTCTCTATAATACTTTTGAGGGGTAATTTTTATTATTTTTTCCATATCTACCCCCTTTTTTATAACAAACCATCACTTTTCATTGATATGTAATCATCTTTAGTTATGAGGATATGATCTAATATTTTAATACCTAATATATCTCCACTTTTAATAAGTCTCTCAGTAACCGCTATGTCATTATCACTAAACCTTAACGCACCTGACGGGTGATTATGCGCTAATATTAGAGATTTAACTCCCTTTATTATAGCGAGCCTAAACACTTCTCTTGGCTCAACTATAGTCATGTCAAGTGTTCCTAAAGTAACTAACTCAATATATTTAATGATATTTCTGGTGTTTAATCCTATACACCAGAAATGCTCTTTGTCTTGATCGATTTCATGTTCTGAACATAAAATTGCTTGTAAAATCTTAGCTACGTCTTCAGGTTTTGATATTGATTTTCTTTTATATTCTTTCAAAATCATTTTCTGCCTCCTTTTTTTATTTTCCCCAACAGGAGGCAATAATCCCTCAGCAGGGGGATACTGCCCCCTGCTGGGGATATTTTTAATTTCTATAATTATTATCTATTTCAAAACATTTCTGTATATTCCTGTGTTTTTTCTTTGGACACCCGTAACAATATGTGTGGTGTTCAACCAAACTTCCGTCAGCTTCCTCTCTGAGAATTTGAACTCTTTCGAACCAGCACACCAGTTGATACAGATTGAAGTCCACCTGTATCCCTTTTTCCTTTACCTTTTCGTAAATTTCAACAAATTTGATGTATTTTTCTACCAGTACAGGATTTTCCAAACTCTTTTTAAGTAGTCTTTCGAGTATCATCTCCCCCTCCCTAACCGCAGGCTGAATATCCACAGCTATGGCATTTTTTACAGCCTTCCTCAAACACAAGGGATGAACCGCATTCTGGACAGCTACCTGCTGGAGTTTTGGGGGAGTAGTTTGTTATAATTTCTTTAATTTTACCGTATTTCCTTACTATTTCTTTGGAATATTTGCAAAATTCTTTAACGTTATTAAATACAAATTTTTCTTGCTCAGTTAAAACTAATACTGCCATCTCTACCTCCTTATCCTTTTTTTTGCCCACCCAAAGAAGGACAGGAGGCAGTCGCAGTAATCCCCCGACAGGGGATAACGACTACCCCCTGTCGGGGTGGGTTTATTATTTTTTTATTTATTCATTATCGCACCTCTAATTCAATCTTCCGCTTTCCTTGAGGACTTCATAATAGAGTTCTTCAACAAACAATTTTTGATAAATTTCTGAAATCGATACTAACCACCGAAAGAAACTTCGGTAGTTTCCTATAAAAATGATCTTATTTTTTTCATTTGACACTTCATAGGTTTCATACAAACTATGTGGTTTGTAGTAAATTTTTAGTCGCAAGCCTAATTTGTTCAAAAAGTTTAAAATATTTTTTACAGCAACATCTTCAAATTCTATTTTTTCTATTTTTACAGGATGTTCTGATTTTTGGTATTCCACCTTTACCATAGCCTGCCTCCTTCAGTTTTTCTATCGGGAGCAGGCATTAATCCCCTCATCGGGGACAGTCGCCTGCCCCCGATGGGGGTGGGTTATTATTGTTTCTTTTCAGAAATTTGTAGTCTTAAACTTCCTTTGACTAATTTTTTGCATTTTTCGTATATTTCAGGGTATTCTTTTTGCAATTTTTTGCTATCTACTCGCCAGCTATCAGTAGATTTAATTACTTTAACGATTATTTTTTTAGTTTCTGCATGAAAATTTTCGTTGTTGGCAAAAGTAAATATTTTTTGTTTAATATATTTCTCTTTTTTTTCTATCTCTTCTTTTTTGTTTCTTAACTCAATATATTCTAAAGCAAGCTCCTCAATATCAGAAGGAATATCATCTGTATTGTCCTTTTTAAATGCTGGGCAATCGGATCTGTATTGGCAATATCCGCAAAGTACACTTTTTTCAGGTTTTGCATTCTCAATATCTTTGTTTTGCCATAGTCTCCACAGTCGTTCAGCTTTTTCAACGATTGTTTTAAATAGAATTTCATTTGGTTCAAATGAGTTAAACTCTCTCAACTCTCCTGTATTTAGATTTAAACAGAGTATGCTCCCTTTAATTTCTGCATTTGGATACTTTTGCTTTACAATTCCCATTTGAGCTTGCAATTGTAAAATCCAATTTTCATGGGGCTTTTCTGGTATCGATGATACAGTTTTACACTCGACTATTCCAATTTTGGAATAATCTTTAGTGTAAAACATAAAGTCTATTGTTGCTTTAAAAAATTCGTTGTATTCAATTTGTTCTTGATACTTGTATTTGTATTGTGTTTCATTAAAAACATCCTTTAATAACATTTCAGCAATATGCCCTCTATAAAATTGGATCAATGTATTCGTACTAAATTCCTGAGGACTTAATTTTGATAATATGAATTGCCTTTCACATTTACTTATATCAGAAGCACCTATATAGTTTCTTTTACCAAATTGGGCATCCGACATTTTTTTGTTTATAATTGGAAGTTTTTGTTTAATTAAGTTGCTTATGATTTCTTTATTCATTTCTGCCTCCTTATAATTTTTCTTGCAGGAGGCAGACTTATCCCCTCGCAGGGGACAGTATCTGCCCCCTGCGGGGGGATATTTTTAATTTATACGATTTTTTTATACCATTTGTTTGTTTTCGAGTTAATTTTATAACCCATATTTTTCAGTATGTTTTTATGCTTAAATGTGTCTCCTTCAATTATTCCAATATATCCGTCTTTGTAAGCTCCTTTAAGACCAAGTTGTTCGAGTGCTTTAATTTCATTTTCAAGTTTACTTTCTATTTCTTCTTTTTCGACAGAATTGATATCCACTTTCTCATAGTTGTTCAATGTGTCTAATTCTGATTCGTCTAATATTCCAAGTCCACAAATCGATAAAGTCGCTCTCCTCTTTGCTTTAGTCTCAGCCTTCATTATTAGATTTGCCAGTTCTGCATCTTTTGCATTTCCAATTGGCACAGCACCAGTTGCTATATCCTCTCTACCATCTTTATCTTGGACTTTGACAGTAACAACTAAGATTTCATTGATTATTTCTTTTGTCATTTCTTTTACCGATACACCATATTTCTTTCTTAATTGTTCTGTTGCATCTTTAGTAGCATAAAGCACTTCTTTTCCCTGTAATTTGAGAAGTTGAAAAGGTTTAGTTAATGGATTCAATCCTAATGATTCGCAGAATTTGTTATAATAAAACACCTTGTCTTTTGGAGATAGCTTCGATAGGTCACCATTAATTACGATACTTTCAAGGATTTCGCCTATTTTTTGCTCTTTTAGTTCATTTTCTTGTAATTTTACTACGTTTGCCATAACTCTGCCTCCTTTATGTTTTTTTTCTCCCGCCGAGAGACTCACTCCCGCCACGGGAGTCCTCTTTAAGGAGGCAGTAATCCCCCATCGGGGGATACTGGAGTCCCCCGACGGGGAGGGGTTTTATTTTAGATTAAAATGGTATGTCATCTTCATCAAATTCATCTGAACTTTCAAACTCTTCTGTTTCAGAAATACCTTTCGAGGTTTCCTTTTTACTTGCAAATTGAATTGAATCTGCAATTACTTTTAATTTTGAGTTTTTGATTCCATCTTTTTCCCATCTATCTAATTTTAATCTGCCTTCTACAAAAATTGGCATTCCTTTAACGAAATATTCACCTACAAATTCCGCCAATCTTCCAAAAGCTTCTACACCTACATAAGTAGTTTCTTCATTTGTTTGACCATCTTTAGATTTCCATTTTCTGTTGATGGCAACAGTAAACTTGGCAACATAATAAGCTTCTTTACTTTTTGAAATGTTTTTAATTTCTGGATTTTTTGTCAAATTTCCAGCAATTAATACTTTGTTTAAATACATAGTTTTACCTCCTTCTTCTTTTTTACCCACAGAAGGAGGCAGTCCTATCCCCGCAAGGGGACGCAAATAGACTGCTCCCCCTGCGGGGTGTTAGTTTTATTTTATTTTATTTACTGTTTTTTTAGTTAGATATTAGTGAATTACTCCAATTAGTTTTTTCAGATTAGTTATTTCTGATCAGATTGAATTTCTTTTTCCTTGATTTTCAATAGTAAATATCCTGCTGTTAGACCTATAATTCCTGTTCCTAATGCTAATAACATCAGAAAAATTGGAACACTCATTTTTTTGCCTCCTTTTTTTCTCCCTCTAATTTAAATTTAACGTTTTCAAACAAAATCGTCAATAGATAACAAATAACAAATGCAACTACCGACCAAAAACCGAAATGTTTGTTAACCACTATGTCCGCAATAACTGCCAATAGTGCTGTTTCGGCCGTTTTATGTGATGTTATCATTATTGAAGTAAGCAGTTTCTTACGTTTAATAAAAAACCGTATTATTATATTCATTTTCCTCACCTCCTTTCTTTAAGACCCAACCTATCCCGCAGAAAGGAGGCGTAATTATCCCCACAGAGGGAGAATTGCCTCCCCCTGCGGGGGTTATTACCATTAGTAATATTATTATTTAATAAGCTTTGAAGCTTCAAATAATAACCATAATAGGGGGGCTGAAAATATAACCCCAATTATAAATCCTGTTTTGATTGCATCAATTATAGCTTCAAGAATAGTTTCAACAAAACCGTTTATCATTTTCTGCCTCCTTCTTATTTTTTTTCACAGGAGGCAGACCTATCCCCCCGCAGGGGACAGTGTCTGCCCCCTGCGGGGGTTGTTTTCTTATTTTAGTTCTTATGTAGGAATAATCCCGAATCTTATTAGAGCCTCGATAATTGAACGCCTTTCAGCGTCTGTCAGGCTCTCATCCTCTTGCTCAACACTTGCCTGAGCAAATATTTTTCCGTTCTTCTGGATTTTAGTAGTTACTAAACCGTCTTTTGTTTTAAATGTGTTGATTTCCCAGCCTTCAGAAACGGGAAAGTCTGTTCTGAAAGCTTTGAGAATCTCGAAATATTCTTTTTCAAATTCTTCTTTTTTTGATTTTTTTGAAACAAACTTAAACATAACTCTGCCTCCTTTTTTATTTTTTCCCATCAGGAGGCAGTCGTATATTCCCATCAGGGGACAATAACCGCCCCCTGACGGGGATTATTTACATATTATTTTTCATCCCTGTCAGCAAGTAGCTAACAGAGATGTCATAATACCGTCCCTTTAACAAATCCCTCGCATACAAAAATACTGCAACGACATATAGATACACCAATATTGTTAAAGATCGTGATTATTGTTGCAATACTACTGTATACGGGGATTTTTTATAAAAGATTCTTGGATTGTTTTAGGAATGTTTTAAGATACTGAGAAAATTTCAGGAAATTTTTAGATAATTTAAAGAAGTTATAATTAAAAAGTTTAATAAAATATAATAAAAATAGGCAAATTACTTTTTATCTTTTCATTGTTTGAATGTTTCGAGATTTCTTTTACTTAACAAATTTGTTAAGTTATGTCAACGTAGATATAATGAAGCGAGGGTAACACTTTTTTCGGGCTACACATACCTGCTGGGATATTGCACCGTCCCTGCCCAACGGGACTGCCCACACAGGCTGGTGTTGTATTCAGTTTTCAAACAACAATATAACTATATATTATCTATAATAAATTATCAATAAAAGTTGTCAATAATTTTTCTTCATCATCCAAATCTATCACACTATTTATACTTGATTCACAAGCAGCGATTAACTTAATACTAAAATTTCTATCAAGCCCATCAGCTTCTATTGCTTTTCTTAATGCGTTAATTACCTTGTTTTTTATCTCTGTTTTTGGCTTATGTTTATTATATATTCTATAAAATAAATACTGTTCTTTACAGTTTATCTTAATTGTTTTTTTTTATTACATCAAAACAATTTGCCGATGAAATGTTTATAAACACTAAAAATAAAACGAACGTTAAAACAACTTTTCTCATAAAACCCTCCGTTTTTTTGTAAAAAAGCCGCCTGCATTGCACAGACGGCAAAAAAAGTTTTTTTTGGGGGGGACAAGGGGGAGAAGAGGATGTATGCCAACTAAATTGCAAACTCCTTGAATTTTTTGCCTGCTACGAATCTTGGTATTTTTTTTGCCGGTATTACCATTTCCTCCCCAGTTTTTATATTCCTTACCTTTCTTTCACCTCTCTCAGTTAAAACAAACTTGCCAAAACCTATAACATTCACCGGTTCGCCTCTTTTGACAGTATCGTTTACTACTTTAAAAAAAGCATTGACAACAAGTTCAACCTCAGATTTTTTTACCCCTGATTTCTTTGATATTTCTTCAATAAGTTCTTTTTTGTTCATCTCTACCTCCTATATAATTTTCAAGCTTACAATCGTTTTGATATTTACACTCGTCACATGTTTTTACCATTTCTTCATTCTTTAACAGATAATACTTAAAATCAGGATTATTTTTAACTGCAAGTTCATTGTTCTTTATAGTGAAAAACTTACTGGAACGAACTCTATTTTCCATCATAATACATAACTTGCCAATAATGGGATAATAAACACAACCTCTTTTTACCATTTATAACTAAACCACCACCGCTTTCTCTACTTTTGCCCCGCCATCAGCCTCAACTACTTTTTCCTTTTCTTTTTTTCCTTTGGCAAATAATTTCTTTGTTAATTCACTGTTCATTGACGTAATCTTGTTCACAATTTCCTGATATTCACTTATGATCTTTTGATGAATTTCGTAATCCAGATGACCCGCCATCAGCCTGTTGTTTACACTCCTGAGAATACTGTCAGTCCTAATCACTTCGCTTGCAAGTTTCCTTGTTATCGGGGTATTTGGAACTATCTCAATTATACTATTTTTTTTAGCCATATGTCTACCTCCTTTTCTATAGTTTTAATCCTTCAAAAGGATTCTTCTTTTTATTATCATAATCACTTTTTGGCTCTATTTTTGTGGTTTTTTCTGTATTTTCAGATTTACTTTCAGTCTTTTTGATATCATGTGCTTTAAAATCCGTGTCATTTAATACACCTATTTCCAACACTTTTAAAAGCATACCTCTGATAAATTTGCCACGTATGTTTCGTGGCATCATCTCCAACATGTTTATTAAAATTTTGTCCTTTTCATTGTTTTTATATAACGTGAAAGAATAAGATTTGCGCTCACTCATTTACTGCTCCAGAAATGAACTTTCCTATCTCGTAAATAATTATCCTTTCATTTTGCCTTTTACATTCTCTACACAATCGGTTATGAGCCCCTTTACTAACAAATATCTTACCGCATTTTAAACATGGTATTTCCATTGAAATCTTACCTTTTCTCCACATATTTCTTATCTTTTGTTTGCTTTCCATCGCTCAAAAACTCCTCCGCGTATTTCATATATCCTATGGCATTTGCAAAAGCCGGATTTTCAGGAACTAAAAACTGCGGATCGGCAGGTAACATGTTCTTAATAACTTCAGCTCCACCGCCAATAAAAAGCATTTTCTCGGCTTCTTTTTGGCTGTCTTCCCACTCATCTTTAATCATATTCACCAAATCAAAACAGTAATTCAATTTGCATTCGTCAATAATATGATCAACCTTATGTTCAGCTCCCTTGATTTTGATTTTCTTTGTTTTGACAATTTCCTCTATCTTTTTATAATCAGGACGGTAGTTAAATTTTTTGCTAATTTTCTTTGCAACGTTTTTATATAGTTCGTGAATGCCAAAATTAAATGATAATGACCTGTTAAAAACAAATTTTCCATCAAGAAAAAGCGCTAAATCAATCGTATAATAGCCGATATCAATTATAGCCATTGAATCATATTTGTCCTGATATAACATTACCGCCCCGGCGCCTTGAGGCAACACAATGACATCTTTAACTTTTACGTTAAAACTCTGGTCATTTACGCTTGCTGTTATTGATTTAATAGATTTGATTTTCTGTTTTCTTTTCTCATTGTATTGATTAAGCGGCAAACCTAAAATAAGCAAATCAATATCGCTGTAACCACCTTTTTCTTGAAAATACCTGTATAAAGCATAACTTAGAAGCGCTTTCCATTCGTTTGATCCGTGAAAATTTTCTCCTATCAAAGGGATTAATTTACCCATAGTATAAGCGTCTTCACCGACATAGAATTTATTGTCGTTAACTTCTATATAGTCTGGTGTCGCAAAAAAACTTATATCAGAAGGAGTGTATTTGACTAAATATGACGGATAGCTAAACTTTATCTTACTGTTATATAGTTTTATCCTGCCATATCCTATATCTACTGCAACAATATTCATATCTGCCTCCAAATTTATATTTATTAACTAATATACTGTTTTTAAGGTGAGATTTTGTGGTATTTTAACAATCTGATTATATCGACTGAGTTTTGAGAAAATATAACCCTGCGCAAATTGAAAACCAAGACTCTTTATTCTTTCTAATTCCTCTTGAGTCTCTATTTTCTCAAAAATAACGATCTGACAATGCTTATTCAATTCGGCTAACAAATTGATTAGAAACACATCTGAAAAAGTTAATAGAACTCTGTCTAACTTAACGCCATATGGTTTTAATTTTATTATTGTATCAATATTTGCATTACCTGTTCCAAAATCATCAATAACTATTTTATCCTTTTCGTTACTCAAACAATTTTCATAAAAATTAAATTTTCTTCCATTCTCAATTACCTCAAAATAAACATTTTCTGGAATCTTTAAAAATAATTCTCTGTCAGAACAAAGTGTCTGTATATTAATATTTATAAAAATTTTCTTTTCCAGTTTACTACATTTATCTAAAAAAAATTCTTTGATTTTATCAAATATAAACAAATCAATATAAACACTTGGCTCTTTAAACAAAACATCATTTGGAATACTTCCATTAAACAATATTTCATAACCAATAACTTCGTTGGATATAATGTTTACTACAGGCTCTACTTTAAACATTACAGTATTTTCTCCTCATAGTTATAATAAACCCAGCTATCTATAATTTGCTGTGCTTCTTTAATTTGCTCGTTAATAATTTCTTCTAATTGCCTTTTATTTATGTAGCCCTGTTTTATTAAGATTTCACCTAAACGAACATATGGAGTTTCTTGCTGTATTTCTAAAGCCTTCCTGAGTTGATTTTCAGTTATATAACCTTTGCGTACCGTTATATCTCCTATACGGGAGATTACATTGCCTGTCGCATTTAAAATTTTTTCTCCATCCCTTAGCAGATAAATGTAGCTTTTACCTTTCCAGTAATGTTCCACCTTTCGCACCATGTTCCCTCTCAACAAGAATCTTAATTGCTTCGGATAAGCTGCAACCTAATTCATTCTGGATTTGCGCAATTTTCATTTTGTCATTAGCGTCGGTTGTATAAAGATAATACGTAAATCTATCGACTAATAAGCGTCCAATACCAACACCTTTAGAACCGATGATCATCAACTCCGAATATCTCCCTTTGACAGTATCAACCGTCTTGAGCAAATCAAAAAAGTAGTCGTGCATAACTATTTTCTTTTCTTCTTTTGCTTGTTCAATTGCTTCATTTTTCTGACCCAAAAATATTTTCCATTCCGCATTATTAAAAAGAGCCTTTGTAGTTTCGTTTGTAAAATAGTCGTTTATTGTTTGAGTTACTGTCATGGCAGAGGCATTATGTTTTCTAAATCGCCTAAAACCTTTCTCAATAAAAGCTGACGAGATATTATCCCTTAATAACTGCCAAGCTTCATCAATGATAAACATCTTCCTGCGTTTAAAATCGAAGAAAATATCCTGACTGATCCGAAACATCATCAGCATTAAAATTAATGATTTTAAATCTTCTTTCTGCTCTAGCGAGTCCAATTCAAGCACTACGAAATCCTTTTGATACTGAAAGTTATCCCTTCCGTTTAACCATTTGCCGTAGCGACCATGTATTGAAAAAGGATACAATGCCTGAGCAATATCCTTTGCTCTATTATCTGAATGTTCTTGCAAGATTTCATAAATATCATTAATTGTCGCATCATGTCTTTTTTCCTGAAAAGCCTGCCTGCAAGCTTGTTCAATAAACGATGCAAGAACTCTTTTGGTAGGATCTTTTTCCTCTGTGGAAGCCATTAAATTCATGCCGCACATATTACCTATGAAAGGAACAAGCAACTCAAACTCAGAACTGTCTATATTACCGTGCTCATCAGTCTTAATGTTCGTAAAAGGATTAATGACAATATTCTTCTTTTCATCAAACTCTATAAACTCACCACCTAATTGTTCGCATATCTTTTCATATGAACGCCCAACGTCAATTACAAAAACTTTGCCGCCTTCCCCTAAGACTGAAGTGATTAATTCGTTTGTAAAAAAAGACTTTCCTTTACCTGACTCTGCGGCCACCGCAATATTGTAATTACCGTCAGAGACAAACGGATCAAAAGCCATTATCTGTCCACGCCTACTGATAAATGTTAAAAGTGGATATCCGTTTCCTTTATAGTCGCCAAATATAGGGGCTAAATTAGCCGTATTATGACAAAACATTGGCTCAAACCTATGTAAAAACTTATCATAATAACTATCTATTTGCATTGGAAGGGTTGATAAAAATACGGTAAACGAAGTGTCGTCGCTTTCCTTAGTAAGCTCAAACCTATGCTGTGACCAGTGATTGCGGACAAACTGAGATAAATATTCTATATGGTGCTCATTATCCCCTACAACCCAAAAAGCTAGCTGTGTCGGAGTTAATACCTTGCCGTCCTCTTCAAAATATTTCAAAGCTAACTGATAATTTTGATAGCGTATATAAAGCGTAGGTATATACTTAGCTACTGGATTGCCATCCGCCTGCTGCGTTACAAAGTTAGATTTCATTAACAATTTCTCTTTGCTCTTTACAGGATCGACCAGCTTAACGTTCATTGCTAAGCCAAAAGCGGTAGGAATCTGTTTCATATTATCAACAAACGAACCTATTATTTCGTTAAATTGAAAAAGATTGATTTCGTTTGGGTAAGTCTTAACCGAAAATACGCGTAATGGATTACCGTTTATCAGTAAATCGCCATTATCTTTTATTTTTATTTTTGTCGAAGGATATATTATTTGTTCTTTGATTTCTTTATGAGGGTTGTAGTTATTTATGGTTGGTTTTTCTTGATTCAAAACCTCCTTCATTATAGCAATATATCGCTCTGGTGATACTAATCTCGGAGCTAAACCCTCAGACTTTAAAACGCCAAAGTAAGCGTTTTTTGCTTTTATAGCGTCTTCAACCTCAATTTTTACGTCCATTTCGGTTGCCGTTTGTTTCTTGTTTTTATATGGTATGATCACCGAAATAAACAGTTTTAAATCCCTAACACGAAAGTCAAACTCATCAAAAAATGATTTTTTTGTGTGTTCTTCGTAAAACTTTCGCCTTTGCTTAAAAAGCTCAAGAATGACATCGTCATTGATATTTGTTTTTCCTTCTTCTTTTCTTTTAATGTATTCATCCATTACCTCGTCTATATAAGGAGAAGCATATAAAAAAATATTTAAATACCAATTTTCAGAATATCTCGGAGCTGTCAATAACGACTCTATAGCCTTAGCTGTATTTGTGCCGGCAAACGGCATAGGTTCGCATTCAATACAAAATCCCCAGCCATCACGCAGGGCGTAAATACCGTCTTTAATATAGTGATATACAGTCAAATAATCCGCTATTCTCCCACGCTCAAATATTGCCTGTAGATTTTTTACCGCCAATCCCATATAATTGCTCCTACCTTATGATTTTACTTTCTGGCAAATATGGTTTAAGCGGATTAAACTGTTTGCTTTGCCTTAATATCTTTGTCTGTTCGTTTTCTGGTATAAATAACCAATCAGCTTTCTTTCTAACCGCATATATGTAATGACTATACACTAAATCACCAGAATCATTCTTATAAGGAGCGATCCAGATACTGATAACTTCGTCAGGTTGTCTTAAAGGTATTCCTTCGTCTGCTCTTAAGGCCTTGTATAAAGCTTTGTTGCCGATACCTGTAGTGATACTCTTTTTTTGGAGGCTAGATTTTATTTGCTTTTTCAATTTGTCATATTCTTTACTTGCCCTATAAACGCAGTCATTATACTCAAAATTCCCTTCGCTTTCGCTCGTATTCTTTAAAAATCCGCATTTTTCTTCAATATATGTATCTTTATCTGGTAACTCTTTAAACTTTAAAGACTCTATATTATGTCTGTTTTGATACACAGTAGTTACGTCGGCGCATACACCTGTTCCCTTCGCTGGACATTTAAATTCTGTTGCGCCGGGGCTAAGCACCTTTGCGCAACCTGAAAACATTACTGAAATACCTATAAACAGTATTATTGCAACTCTTCTCATTTCTTTCTCCTAACAAGATCAAACGTAGCGTAAAAAACCCTACCGCCTTGTGATGCTGACATGTTCATTTCGAAGTTATATATACCAACACAGTTAGAAAGCTTAAAACACATATCTTTTGTTGTCTTTAACAGTTCTCTAATACCGATATCGATATCCATATAGAGCGGTTGAGTCCTATAACTATAAGCCATCGTAATTAACTCATATTTGCTATGGTCAAAATCCGTTTTTGTTATTTTTACATTTCTCGCAAAAGCCATTGTTGAAATTATTAAAAATAACGCTATAAAAACGCTCTTTTTCATTATTCTACCTCCTCGTCATTTATTGTTTGGACTATTTTCTTCTTATCTAAAATTAACTCTTTTCCGTCTTTAATAACTACCGTTACTGTTCTACCTGCTCCAACTTCAATCACGGGGAACATACTTTCAGCCATTTTCATATAAAAATCTTCTAAACGTTTCATAGCTTCGCCTATACCGGTATATGCGGCGGCTTGAAACGTTTTGTTAGGATCAATAGTGCTTACCGAACCCTCTGGAGTTACGCTTATATTGCTTGCAGAATTTGTAAACGCTTTAGATACTCCTTCAGCAAACCCAGCCAACAGTGCCTTTGCAAGCAAAGAACCTTGTTTTGACACAAGTCTGCCTCTCACACCAACCTTTCCATCTTCTCCTATTACCCATCCTGTAATATCAGTATCAATTACCTGCTTATTTTTATCTATACATGAAAGTTTTACTAATCTGATATAAGCCCTTTCGCTTGAAAGATCGCCATATCCGCTACCTAATAGAAAACAATCTACAATGTCAGTCGAGTAGTTGTTTGGTAATATTGCATCTTTGTTTACGTTGATTAAAGTGGGTTGAGGATTATTTGTTCCTGCTTGCATAGTTGGAGCATCAAGTCCAGTTAATAATATGCCCTCAAAAAAACTACCTGATGGGATATAAATACTCTTTTTAGGTTTTTCCTCTTTTACTGTTTTGGGTTCTTCCGCAGGTTTATAAACTCTAATACCTACGTTTTGACTATTGCTTCCTGATCTTGTATTTCTTACTGTTTTATTGTTATAGCTTACAAAATTTGTTTTACGCACATTAGAGTTTACATCTCTATTATTGGGTTGAGGGGGAGGGGGGAGCAAATTTAAGTCAAACTTTGCAGTTTTTGGTTCTACTTTTTTCTCATCTTTATACTTTTTTAATACTTCTTTCTTTATTTGCTCGGCATCTTCTTTCTTTATAACTACCTTTTGTGTTTTTTCTTCATTTGCATTTTTATTTTCTTTTTCAGTTTTTGCTATAATACTTTTTTGTTCTTCAATAGTCTTTTTTAATTGCTCATTTTCTCTTTTGAGCCTTTCGAGTTCGGACTCAATATAAACCTTCCAAGAGTTTTGCTTATCTTCGTCAGTTATTATAGAGTCTTTGCGAACAATTTTATTTTTCTTCGCATATTCTTTTACTTTGTTGGCATAACTAAAATAACTATATGCAATAATACCTAAAACAAGAACTATAGCGCCTAATCCTATATACATTCTCTTTCTATTCAAAATATCCTCATTAGTTACCAAATCATCTTTTTTGAATATATTCTTAATTTTATCAACCATTTATCACCTCACAATATAAAGTAAGGTTTCTTCGCCTTGAGCAAGATTATGCTTTTCAATACTGATTGCCCTCATCCCAATCATGTAAAAGAACGGCTCTTCTAAATATAAAGCTCTGTCCGATATGTTTTTAACTTTCCACACCTCAGCGTTGTATTTATATCCTTGATATGTCCTAAGTTTTGTTAATTCCAGCTCGTTAGTTTTGATTGTTTCATTATCCGCTTCTAAAACAGAATAGCCTTTTACTTTTCCTGTTTTAGAAATTGACACGATAATGTTCCTTATCGCTTTTTCATAGGGCATTGATTTTTCTTCTTCATAGACTTTTTTCATCTCTGCTGTTTTGTCAGTAAACTCTATTGTTTGTGATGGGATGTTCTTCGGGTTCAAGATAATATTAATTGTTGTTTCATCCGGATCATTTAGCATAACAAACAATTCGGTTGGCACTTTTTCAATCAATTTAACAAACACATTTTTACCTCTAATATTCATGGATAAATCTTTGCTCGATTGAACCTCTTTAACCTGATACGGAAATCTCAAAAGATTAATGTCTTTAATTGATACATTAATAAATTTATTGCCCAAAAGCTCTCGGATATCTTTCTTTATTACTCCAGCATATGCAGATATTGCAAAACTAATCATTAATATGCTTATGATTAATCGCTTCATCTATTTCCTCCTTACCTTGTTTAGGAGCTTGATTTTTATCGTGAATTTTAGAAATCCCAATGATGTATAAATGACCGTCTTCGATCATCATTTTTAATTCATAACCTTCCTTAATTTCATCTTTCTTGAAGCCTATGTATTTCAAACCCTTGCCAAAAACCCTGACAAGAGCGTATTTTCCACGATAATCATATTCGGCTCTTTTCCAATCTGGAAAAAAAGCCTGACTTATTCTGTTTTCTTTAACAGTCTCTCTTAATTTTTCGAGATCGGTGGTTACCTTATTGTAAATTTGAGGATGTAAATATTGAGAAATAATATAAATATTATCCTCTATCGTGTCCTGAGTATAATTAGTAAGCGTTGATATAATATACCTTGCCCACATCTTGAAAAACGCCGGATTAGCCTCGTTTGACGCAAAACTTACGCTTTCTACAAGCCTTGTGGGAGGTAATTGTATTACTGTTTTTCTATGTGTGCTTACATATCCCAGTAAAACTAACTGCAAAATATTTAAAACAAATAAACCTACTGCAACATAAGTTAGTAAGCTTTTACTTTTTTTAACGTTTTCCCACTGTTCTACAAAACTCATATTAATCTCCAAATTCCTTAATGTGATATGGCGGAATGTTTTTTATTTGAACAAGACCAAGCTTATATCCAATATGGAACAAAAACCCTTTATGCTTTTTCTTTTTGATTTTTTTAAACGTCTGAACAACCGTAAAGGCTATAACAATACCTATAAACTGGTGGCGTATGAACATGCTTACAAAAATTATGATTATAAACAATATAAATTCATCTAACTCCCAAAAAAGAATGACTGGCTGGGAGTCTAAATACTTTGGTATCCTGTAGTCCTCTTTGTTCATACGCCACCTTTTTAACTATTAATGCCCAAAGGCAGTTCCACCTAAGTTAAAGAAGCTTTTCGCAATACCGCCAAGACCACCAATTACAAATGCAAGAACAATTGCCCATCCCAGAGTAGCAAGAGATTTTGTCGCAATTGAAATACCAACACCAATAATGAATGTTACAAGAGCCAAAAGAAGACCAAGATTACCGCTAATCCAATCGGATATTGTGCCGTATGCAGCGTCCCAAGGATCGGTTGTTTGAGCCATTACGTCAACGCTGGAAATAGCAAAAACAAACGCTACGATTAAAAGCGCTTGCACTTTTGGATTGCAGAGCGCAACATAAACTTGATTAGCTAAACTTTTTAAATTTTTCATTGTTAATTCACCTCCTTTTTGTTTTCTACTATAATTTCTACTCTTCTTGATTTTTTAGGTGTGGTTTTATAGCAACATTTACCTTTTCCCTCCGGTTTTACAGTCAACCCAGCTTTCCACAAATGAAGAGCAACCTGATAAGCTCGTTTTCTCGCAAGTTCATCGTTATATTTTTCTGTTCCAAACCAGTCGGTGTATCCGATGACTTTGATTGTTTTGTTGGAATATCTTGATTTAAGAATTTTGATGATTTTTTTGAGTTTTACATATTCTTCCGGCTTTATATTATATTTATCGAAATCAAAGTATATATTTTCTATCACCTCCTTTCTTTCAAATTTTTGTTTTTTCACGCTTTTTGTTTTTGGCTCAGTTTTTTCATTTAAATCAGTTTTTGCAGTCAAAACTGCAAAAGGATTTACTGATGGATAATTTACCTGTTCTTCAGTAATTACAAATTGTCTGCTTTTGTTGTTTATTGCCTCATGATATTTGTAATAATCAAGGTTCTTTTCAATAATTATAACCGGCATAATTACACCTCTGTTATTTTCTATTTTAGAAATTATTGAATTTTATGGCGTCTGTTTGTGGTATTTTTGAAAAACCACTATTTTTTTGACAAAATTCTAATATTGTAAGAGTATGAGATGTAAAAAATGTGATGCGGATTATATTGTTTTTAAAGCAGTGATAGATAGAAAGAAAAAAATTTTATCATTGCTATATATCTGCCCAAAATGCATGGCTGTAAAAAACAAAGATATTCCTATTGTTGAACACTTCGATTTTAGAGAAGATCATGAGTTTAAAAAACATAAAAATAGTATTGTTAACCTTAACGATTATTTTAATCATCGCTAGCGTTGTGAATTATCTTTCGTTTTCAAGCGGTGTTATTACAATTAACGGCAAAACGCTTCATGTTCAAATAGCTGACAATATGTATTTACGGCATAAAGGTTTGAGCAATATAAAACATTATCAATACGACGGTATGCTTTTTATTTTTAACGAAGACAAGGTCTATCATTTCCAGTCATTACAAATGCGTTTTCCGTTGGTGATTTGCTCACTAAAGAAAATAGCGCTAAAAGAATTTTCATTAAATGAATGCTTCGATTTCCCCATTAAGAAACTAATTTCAATTAAAGGAAAGTATATTATTGAAATACCAAAAAACAAATTTCCAGCTCAAATTGATAAAACGCCATAATGGTTATCAAAACTTGTCTTGTTGCGACAATTTGAACATAAACGGTTTTTTTTGTCCCTAAACAAATATTCCTTTCCGCAGCATATACATTTTTTTATTTCATAATTCTCACTATTTTCTAGCAATTCGAATAATATTTTAACATGAACGTCTGAAAACTTTGAATACAATAACATAAAATCTTCTATTCTGAGTTTAAGATTATTTCTTTGGATATAAAGCAATATTTTTTTCTTATCTCTCAATGTTATTTTTTGTGAATTTAAATTAATAATCTTTGGGTTATACAATCCCTTTTTGATGAGTGTTTTTCTTAAACTCGAATGATCGGGAGTGAATCCATCGTTTGCATATTCTAAAAGTTTACACACTTGACGTAAAGAAAGCCCCAGTTGAAGTAGTTTTGAAGCGTCTTGAAAAAAAATGTCAACAACGTTGAGGTATTGCTTGTCCAATATATCACTTAAACTTTCGTATAGTATATTTGCGTCATATTCCGATAAGATTTTGAGAACCTCTAAAAAGTTTTTACCTCTTTTTATTATTAACAATTTGGCTATTTCTATTACTCTTTTATTAGGAAATTTTGCTACATAACATTTATCTAAACCGTAATTTTGTTGTATATAAGAGATAGACAATCCGGTTATTTCAGCAATATGTTTGTTTAGTAATTTTCTTTTCTTTAAGAATCTTATTATTTCGTCATACTTAAGCAATATTCTACTCCAAAAACTTCAACACATGCTCTTGTATAACTTCCTCGTATTTTTTTTCGTCTTCACTCAATTCAATATAATCAGCAACGTTCTTTAAATCTACCCTAAAAATCGGAACGACTGGGGGTTTAACAGAACTGAATAAGGTTGTGTCTATTTCTATATTTTCATCAGCAAAACCCATTTTTTTCATATCTATCGAGTATCTTGCGCATTTTTTTATCAGGTTTAAAATATGATAGTTAATTGCTATTATGTCTCTAACGATTTCTGCGTCTCGTTTGATGGTTTCAGGTTCAAGCCCTTTAATTTTTACGTTGTTTTTAAATTCAAGATATTCCCTTTCTATTTTTTTGATTTTTTCGTCCTTCTTTTTATTTTCATTTAGCAATTGTTTTATTTTTTGTAACTGAGTGTTTATAGTTTCTTTTACATCATTAGAGGCTTTTTCTTTAACTACATTGTATATTTCGTATTGGACTTCTTTTGAATGAGTGGCAAGTTCGTTTGCGGTATTTATATTTATTTCCCCTTTATCAAGCATTGCCGCAAATTCAGGGATTAAGTTATTAGCGATTTTTAAATACTTGTTTATTTGCCTTGTTTTATATTCCGTTTTTTCGCACAGTTCTTGTATCTTTTCAGTTTTTGTTTTTTTGTCAGAAAGTTTATACAGTTCATTCATTAACTTGGCTCTCTGATAGGGTGTTAAATGTCTTCGGATAAGATTATCTTCAATTAATGTTTTAATTTCTTCGTTTTTATTTTCAAATTTTTTAACGATACAAGGAAGTTCTTCTATATTAAGTTCTTTACAGGCTTTATATCTCTGATTACCGCAAATTATTTTATAATATCCATTTGTATCTGGTGTAACAACCAAAGGCTCTATAAGACCGTTTTCAATAATGCTTCTCTTCAATTCTTCGAAATCGTATCCAACAACATCCTCAAAAAATTCTTTATTTTTTTCGTGAGGTTTTAATTGGCTTATACTAATCATTAAAACTTTCATAAAATCTTCCTCCTTATTTTGCACTCAGGGACATATTTCACTTTTTTTCACTTTATTTCACTTTGTTTACTAAAAAATACGAACATAATCTTTAGTAACAGGATCAAATACGCTTATACTGCTTGCAAGTTTATAATATCTTTTCGCAATCCAAATGCCTATCTGATAAGGAAATTTACCTTGAATTTTCAAGTCTTTATTTAAAACACTATCGGCATCAGGCAGTTTCTTTTTAAGCAATTCTACAAGTTTCCAAAACTCAATATCTTTTGCCTTAACAATTATATCAAGCACAGAATTTAAATATCTCACTTCAATATAACTCTCTGCCTCTGATACTTTTCTATTTCCTCTTTGGTGAAAAAATTCCTTTTCCCTATTTTTAAAACTCTTAACTCTCCCTTCGATATTAGATTGTAGATAGTTCTTTCTTTTAACATTAAGATTTTTGACGCCATTTTCATATCGCATATTAAATCACCTCCGTAATTAATCCATTTAACGTCCTGCATTAATTACCTCCCGCTAAAAATAGAGGGGAATAACCCCTCTAAAATGGTAGATCATCTTCATCAAAACCGTCATTCTCTATATCCTGATCTGGCGTCATTCTATCAGGCCTACTGAAAACAATTCGATAATCGGGATGTTTTTCTTCTTTTTTGTTCTCGTTGGCAAATATTGCAATATTATGCTCCATTAATCCAATTTGAATAACACCTGAAAAATATTTCTTATTATTACCATCCTTATCCGTATACTCCTTTAACCAAAGAGCTCCACAAGTATTCTGCTTGTATTCCTTCTTCCCATCATCACTAGCCACCTCTTCAGACATAACAATACGCCAATCTGGATGTGTATCTTTTTCCTTCTTTTCATTTTTAAACGCTGATATCCTTTTGCGACCAAGAATGCCAAGATTTACTTCACCAGTAAGAAAAGCATGTTTCTTGCCATCCTCACCTTTGTAATCTTTTTTCCATAATGCTCCAACTGTGCTAAGCATGACAAACCTCCTTTTTGTTGTTGTTTTGCTTCAAGATTTTTATGTCTCTCACTTTTTTAATAGCTTGCTCCAATGTTATTATTGCGTTCTCATATTGCTCTTTATTGAGCAAATCGACTGCTTGACATAAAAGAATGCCAAGCCCCTGTTTTTTCTCAGAGATTACCTTTTCCCTTACACTCATTAGCACCTCCCTTAATTCCATCTTCCGCACTGGCCACAACCAGTACAAATGTCCATATATGCGCCGCAAACTGGACAAAAAAACCTATTTGTTACCACTTCCATATATTCAAATTCAAGCCCGCATTCCTGACATGTGAAGTTTTTGCACCCTGTGTGTTTTTTTGCGTTTATTTTTAATTTTTTATCTTTTGCCTGAATGATCATATCTGCCTCCTAACTTTATTTTTAAAAAGGAATATCGTCCTCTTCTTCCTCTTTAAAAATAACTTCGTTTTCCATCTTTAACTTCTCATATAACTGTTTGGCTTCCTCTTCCGTTAAAGACTTTTTGCCGGTTCTCTGATAGATAAATTCTACAGCTCTATCTTTCTCCTTCTTGATATCGATTCCATATTTTTTGACTAGCAACTCTCCAAGTAAAAATTTATAACTAACCTTCGATTTCTCTGTCTTTACTTGTTTATTTATTTTCTGAACTATAACGTCATTCTCTAACATTCCTGATAAATCCTCTACGTCCTGCGTGAAAATATCAGATGCCGCAGTTCCATTTAACACAGCCGCAATCAAAGCCCTTTTCGAAGCCATTTTCAGGATAGTGTTATCTATATCGTATGGGTTCTGCTTCCTGTATTTCTTTTCTCTACTGTTGCAACTACCCAACCCTGAAGATACTCTATTACCCGTGTTAATATGATAAAGAGTGCACTTGACTGTATAGGAAACAAAGTCTTTTTCATGAACAGATGAAATTACCTCATATTCAGGATCAAGCCTGAACGTGATTAGTAGCTTCTCAGCTCCAGCTTTATACAAAGTCGGTTTCTTAGTTCCCGGTATAATTCCGTAATGTTCGCCTTCTTTCATGACTGTTTTCATGACTTCCTGAATTAAATTTACCTGATGTACAATATCCTGAGGAGTTAATAACGGCTTATTTAAGCTTAATTGATTTTGAGCATTCTGCTTATTTTCTACAGTTTGTAGCGCTGTCCCCTGCATAATATCCTCCTATTTTGATCCTTGAAAAATGCTTGTTTGCAAAAGCACAAATCTTTCTTGCTTCTTGAACAAACCGCTCAATACTGACGTCATAATCGGCAAGCAACTCGCCAAGTTTCTGCATTCTATGTCTGAATTCATCATAAATAGCTCCTTCGGGATAAATAAACCTTTCCCTTAACCAAGCCATTAACCTGTGATATATTTCAAGTTTTTTATAGGTTTCTTGCATTCTTAAATCCCTCTTAATACAGCAAACTTTTCGGGAACTTTGAAAAATCGAATAAGCCTGTTGGTTCTCGCAAAATAACTGACTAACATTCCAAATTCAGTTTTACTGTAATTCGCATGAGTATTGTTTCTATAATTGACTACAGAAAATTCCGTTTCAAAATAATCTCTACACCAACCAGAACCATCTTCACGAACAACGTGCTTTGAATTTACATCTACATGTAAAGGTAGATTTTTGGTTTTAATCGTTTGAATAAAACTTCTATAAAACTTATAAAAATCATAATCGATCTTAAGATTTGTTATTGATACACCCTGAAATAATCGACTGTTTTCAAAAATAAATTTTGCTATGGCTGTTCTATGATTACCATCGGCATCAACGTAGTAATTAGTCTTGTCTATTGAAATATATGATATTTCTGGAAGTTTTTTATCGACATTATAGTAATAATCGGGATTCTGCTCATATAGTTGTATGTTTAACGGCATTCTTTTTCCAACTTTTATAAATTCTCTCCATGTCAAACCTATGTAATCGGGATGTTTTGTGCCTATTATTGAGCCGATGTTTATTGATGTGTCAGATATCCATTCACAACACACAACAAAAGGCTCATAATCTTTTTTGAAAACATCATACCAGCTTTTGATTTGCCTATCGGCAAATTCAAGTTTTGAATTGTTAACCTGTTTAATAAACTTGTTTGTTGCCATTCTGTACTCCTTTTTTGTTAAAATTTCTTCTGACGAATAAGCATAATTTCCTGCATTCGTTTTTAATTCTTTCAATATCTGCCTCGTTTAAGATAAGCATGTCTATTTTGTTTAACCTCTTAAAAAGCTCCCTTTCCGCTTCTTCATTGTCAGTCCAATCGTATCTTTCTCCTATCCAGTGAATAGCTTTTTGAAAAGTGTTCATCCGTTCATTCTGCCAAAAATTCACAGCCCACCTCATGCTTCAATTGCTACGTTAGCAGGTTCTAATCGGCCGTATTCGAGCGTAAAAAATATCTTGCCGGTTCTGTGAGTCACTCTGTTTTTTGCAACATTTACTTCTAAAAAATCAGGTAAACTTTTGTCGTAGTAATTTGGACGGTATAGGAGCATAATACAGTCTAGATCCTGCTCAATTTGTCCGCTATCCCTTAAATGCGACATCAACGGACGTTTGTCTTTTAGTTTTTCAACTTCTCTGTTTATTTGTATCATTACGACGATAGGAATATTTACTTCTACAGCCAACTTCTTAAGATTTTTTGAAACTTCAGCCATTTTTTCATGCCTTGTCATGTAAGACGGGTAGTTGCTAAGAGATATAAGCCCAAGATAGTCAATAAAAACTATATCTACTTTCTCTTGCATTTTTAGCTTTTTTACTGTCGATACAATATCAAAATCAGTGCATACTTTTTTGGCTAAAATAAAATCCTGACTTACAAGCCAATCTTTCGCATCAAAAATCTTAAAAATATCTAAATTGTCATTATCGATTTCCGTATATGAAAAACCGGCTTTTTTAATTGATAGGAGCTTTGCAATATCTTTACCCTGCTGTTCAAAATTAAAATACAAAATCTTTTTTCCTTGCTCTAATGCCCTTAAAGCCAATTCTAACCCAAATTCTGTTTTTCCCATATGTGTTCGGCCTGCTATACCGTAAATAAACCCGTTCTTTAAACCGCCAACAACTCTGTCAAAATTTTCTAAACCGGTCTGAACACCAATCTTTGTTTCATTGTCTATAAGCTCCTGCAATGCCGTCTCTATTTCATCTTCAATTTCCTTAATATCAACTACTAACTGCTTTGTTTCCTGTTCCTGCATATTTTCAAGCTTCAAAATTAAGTCTGACACTAAATCCATTTCGGGAACTAACTGTCTGTCGATATGGGTAATGTATTTTTCTAAAAGATTTTTGACGCTTTTTAGCTGATAGAACGCTCTTAAAGACTCAACTGCTGAAATATACTCGTTTTCACTAAATGCCCCGTTTACGTTGTCAATTACGTTTTCTAGCTTTAATTTAATGATTAATGGTGTTACTGAAGAAAGGCTAACATTTTCTCCAGATTTAATTTTTTCTATGATTAATGATGCAAGTCTATGATACTTACCGGTAAAATACTCTTTTTTTAAATCCGCTAAGTATAAAAATTCATTATTAATAAGCAAACTATTGATTACATATTCTTGCATGGTTGAGTAATCGAATTCAAAATATTTCATCGTCATACCTCCTAAGCGCTATAAGGTCTAATTATGTATTTAACCTTTTTCTCGCTGGTATCTGATTCTGATGTTTTTGTTCCGCCCCTGTCCTGTTGTTTTGATAACCAGTTAAGGATAAATTTCTCGTAGTTCTTTTTCCGTTTGCGAGGATTAGCAAGCAACCATAGTCTCATACGTTTCAATTCAACCTTAATATCACACGCAGGGAACGCCTCGCTCCAGTCTGATATATGCGACTCCGTTATGTTTTCCCATTCCTCAGTCTCAAAATTAAAGTTGATTTTTGGCTTTTTATTGGCTATACTTTTATATCCCAGACCAGTCCCAGTCTTTCGATGCTTATCACCAGCGGGCGGGTCGGTGGGCTCGCTCGCAACTAATCCATCGCCGGCAGCGGCACGGGCGGAACTCTTCCTTTCTATCTTGCAGTCTACGCTATCAGACTCGTTTACCGTTGTATCCCTGTCTACGTTTTTAGTATCGTTTTGAATTTCTAAAGAGGGTGTTTCAGGTTGGTTTGTTTTTTGAGTTTTTTCTTGTTGTTGATTATTAGTTGAAGTTTGACCTTCCTCTCTCTTTCCGTCAGCACAGAACGATCCGTTATCGTTCGGTGCAGTAGTATTTAAAGAATTATTATTTTCTGTAATTGAAATCTCCGTAATTGTATTCTCTGTATTTGTATGTCCCTCTATGTCCATACCCTCTGTCCCTGTATGTCCATACCCTCTGGACATAGAAGTGCATACCTCTGTACCTGTATGTCCATAGGTGTGTCCCTGCCTTGATTTTTCAGGATTTTCCGAAGTGCATACCTCTGTCCCTGTATGTCCATAGGTGTGCTTCTCATTTGATCTGGTAGAGCTTGATATTATTTCTGACGAATGACCATAAGTTAGCTTTTTTATTTTTTCAGGAAATATTTGTATATACATTACGTTTGTTAGTTTTGAACCATTATCTATTTCAATGTTACGAAATATTCTCTTGGTTAATCCTAATTCCTCTAGTTTAATCAATGCGGTTTTTATTTGTTTTTTCGAAAAACCGAATTGATTTTCAAATGATTTGTAGCTTCTTTGAAGTAAATCTTCTTTGATTTTTTTTCTGTATCCTAAAAACTTTCCGGTTGTTTCGTCTTTAACTGGTTCTGGTTTATACCAATAGACTATATCAGACAGAATTATAATCGCTGGTAAATGAGGTTTTCCGTTATCGAACGTAATTGCTTCATACCATGAATGAGGTATAATATTGCCCTCAAGATTTAGTGACGCCATTTGCAAAAAAATGTTTTTGTACGTATTATTGCTGTTACTCTTCATTGATTTACCTCCTCTTCGATATCTAAAAGCAAAATATCTATTTCATTTTTAGGACGGTAAGAGTTAAGATTAGAATTAGAAGAACGGAGCATTTTCAGTATTTGTAAGTAATGTTCTTCCTTGATTACTTTGTCTCTAAACCTGATATTGACAAGTGTTTCAAGCTCTTTAATGGTAACTTCATACTTGGGATTGCGATATATTCTTAAAATGGCGTCGAGAGATTCTTTAACAGGTAAGCCAGACAGAATCGTTAATGGAGAAATTTTTAATATTTTTGCGATTTGCTCGATCTTACTTAAAGATATTCCCGTATAGCCTGACTCAACTTTTGATATATATCCTTTTGAGACACCTAATTTTTCAGCAAATTCCTCACCTGTTAACCCAAAAATATTCTTTCGCCAAAACTGAATGGTTTTGCCTACTAATCTCTCGATTCTTCTCATTTTTATTCACTTAAAACAAGTTTTTTGATTTCTTCATCTTCACGAAGCATTTTAATTGTTTGAGGTAATTCTTTACTGGGATTTAATGATGTAAGAACGAAGATTCTAATAAGTTTAGATTTTGGTATAAGACTTTTTTTATGAAGAATATTAATTAATTTTGAGGTTTTTCTATCAAGTGTAAAATTTGTTACCATAAACACCTCCTTTTTTATATGTAATTTAAGACATTTTAACCATTTGTCAAGTGATATATTATGTTAAATATGATTAACTAATCACTTGATTGCGTGATTTATTTGTTTATTATTAAGATATGAGTCACGATGAGAAAAAAATTGAAAAACTAATAGGTAAAACTATACAATTTTGGCGTAAAAGTGTTTTTGGATATACAAGTGAGGATTTAGCTAAAAAACTTGGTGTTTCTAAAAGCTATATTAATAACATAGAATCCGGTTATTCAGGTATTTCTTTTAAAAAAATAGAACAAATCGCCAAAGCTCTCAAAATTTCACCTCTCACTCTTTTAAGAGGACTGCCTGAAAAAGAAGCTCTCGATGCTATCATGGAAATTTATCGTGATCCTAAATATAACGTTACTATAAAAGAACTTGAGGCTCTTATTGGAGCTAAATTCAGAGGAAAACACATCACTAAAAAAGGTTATCTCCAACTATTAGACCTTATTCGTTCTGGAGACTTTGTTATAGATTCCGAAAGTTATCGCCCCAGAGATATGGTTGATATTCTTCTTGATGAAATTGAAGAGGAAATTAACGGCAGAAAATAAATTACAAATCTTTATAGTGGGGGATATATGTCTTTTATTCAATCTGCAAGTTTAACAACAAGTCGAAAGATTATTACAGATTGTAAAGTAAAAGAAAAAATAATTTCTAATATCGTAGAGCGTTTTAGAGAAATTTCTAATATACCGTTCCCTCCTTACGACCCTTACAGTCTTGCCGAATGTTTGGGATATAAAATAACTTCTAATAAAAAACACGACATCCCTGAATTTGAAGGATGCACTTTACCTTTTAGCAAAGTTATTTATCTGCACGATACAAATTACTACAGAAAAACATTCACTCTTGCTCATGAAATATTTGAAGATGCATTGAATAGAAAATATATTGGCTTTGTTGAAAAAGATTTTAATTGGGCCGCCGCTGAGTTTTTAATGCCGGCAGATGAATTTACGGAGCAGGCTAAAGCATATGGCTTTAATCTATATCACCTGTATGATATTTACAATAATTGCTCCCCTTTAGCCATATCCATGAGACTGCTAAATCTCGGGCTTATTGATACTGTTGTTGTCCAATACAACGGAAATGAACAACTATATGGTTGTGAATGTTATTCGCCTATCCAAGAGTTTGAAATCGGCAAAAACTATAAGATTATTTTTGGTGAAGATGATTTGCCTTTTTGAAAACTAAATACTTTAAAGTTTATGGGGGTGAATATGAAAAAACTAATTATTTTTTCAATTATTCTCTTCCTGCTTTCTTTGACATCATATGCAGAAAATAAGAGTGAAAAAAATGGGACAAAAAAGGCATTGTTGTTATCAGGTGGAGTTCTTAATGGAAATGTGATGGATTATTATCCAAATACAAAAATTCTTGCAACTTTTCCCAATTCCTATTCGGGGTTTGCAGGTAACTATACTTGGCAAATAACAATATAAAAATTCATAATTTTTTACTGGATAGCTATTCAGATAGTATGCAAGCTTTATTAGATGAAGCTAAAAGAAAATGTGAAAAACAGAACTATGATGGAGTTATCTATTATGGCGTTTCAAATTTAAGATTTGATTTTAAAGTTACTGACGATATGGTAGTTTTCTTTGTTACTGCTGACTTGTATTGCGCAAGGTAAACAAAATAAGGAGAAGGGGAGAGTATCATGAAAAAGTTTATACTTATACCTTTACTGGGTTTTCTTCTTATCTCTTGCTCCTCAATGCCTAAATGCGACGATAGTTCAATTCTTGGTCTTGTTTCCAATATCCTGAAAAAAGTCGCTGTGCTTAATTTCTATAAAAATGAATGTGTTTCTAAAAAAGACTTTCTCCTACCGGCATTATCTCTTTCTGTCATGAGTTCCGGTTCAAGCATAATTACTCTTGATACAATTAAAAAGCTAACGGAAATCAACCAAAACGATAATCAAACGAATATGTATAAATGTTTTAAAGACAAATTAGATAACTTAAACTTTGAATACAAGGACATTGTCATAGAGCAACTTAACAAAGATACAAAAACAGTTATTTGTTCTGCCAGCGTAAAAATCTCAGATAATCGTAAGTATATGGAAACTAAAATAAAATACAAGGCTTATAAAACAACTGACGGAAAACTCGGAGTAGCTGTTGATCCTGAGAGTTTGAAAGATTTTACTTTGGATTTTATCATATTTTAAAGGGTGGATACAGCATACTGGCGTGGGCCAGAACGATTTTTTTTTGTCGCTTATTTTCCATATAGTCAGCAAGAATTTTCAATAAATTGTATATTGAAAAATAATTATAAAAGTCGCATAGTTATAATTGATAGGGGAAAAGAAAACATATAAACAAAAATTATGAAAATCTAACTACAAGAAGCTCTATTGCAAAATTAAAGTTTTTATGATAAATTTAATTATCTAAAAAAATAGTTAAGATTTTCGAATGAATAGTGAAGAGAAATTTATTATAAGGATTATATTTAAAAAAAAGATGCTGGAAGCTAATGGTCAATCATTTGAGAATATATTTACTGAGATTATGCAATACAGAGAGAAAAATTTTCTGCAAGTAAGACCTTGGGGACAAGATGGAGATAGAAAGAATGATGGATATATACCGCTAAAAAAAAGATATTACCAAGTTTATGCTCCGCTGGATCCTGAGAATAAGTTTTGTGAAGCAGTAAGAAAAGCAAAGAATGATTTTGAAGAGTTGATAAAAAATTGGGAAGTTGAAGAATATTTTTTTGTTTTTAATGATAAATATATAGGGGCTCCCCCACAGTTATTAGAAATTTTAGATGATATAAGAAGTACTTACTTTTTAAATGATAGTGGAGTTATTGTGTGTAAAGACTTAGAACATTATTTATACGAATTGGAAGATGATCAAATATTTAGTATTTTAGGATATATTCCAAAATTAGAAGACATTAGTAATTTGGAGTTTGAAATATTACATGAAGTAGTAAACCATTTGATGAAATATAATAGTTCTCAGAAAGAAAATATAAAAGCACCTGACTGGGATGATAAGTTGATATTTAATGGGTTAAATGGAACACCAGCAGAAAAATATTTAGAAGCTGGAGTTTGTTTATTAGAAGAGTTAGAGGAGTATTTGAATAATAATTCTGATTTTACTTCTGAACATATAAGGGGTAAAATAAATCAAATTTATATAGATAAGAAAAAATATTTTCAAGGTTTAAAGTTGTTTGAAGAAATAGTAGATGAACTTATCCCTCGACCAGAAACTAAATATTGGAATGCTGTTTGTGCGATAATGAGTAAATACTTTATAAGCTGTGATGTTTTTGAAGACCCTCCAAATGATAGATGAATAATGCTTGTTCCCGGTAAGCATACAAATTTTTCACAGTCTTTGTTAGGATTGGGTGGTTATATAATACAAAAGCTTTCAGAACCTAAAGCTGTAGATGAACTGTGGGATGAGTATCAAAAGGATTTAAAGAATAATAAATATTTTTTTAAACATAGTTTTGAAAATATATTATTGGCTATTACTTTTTTGTATTCAATAGATGTTGTAGAGGAAAAAAATGGGCTTATTTACCTTAAAATCTTTTCAGTTGAAAAGTAAATCATATTCGAGAGAAATTATTTTTAAAAAAGGGATAAATATTATTTTAGCAATACATTCAGATAATGAGGACATAAACAATAAGAATACTTATAATGGAGTGGGAAAAACTCTTTTGATAAAACTTATTCATTATTGTTTAGGAGCAGATAAAAAGAATTACTTAGAATTTATCCAAAAATTACCCGATTGGGAGTTTATGTTAAGTTTTGCAATAGGGAAAGATGAATATAATGTTATTAGAGCTAACAGTTCTCCAGATAAAGTTGTTTTTAATGGTGAAAAAGTTAGTGTTGATTATTTTAATAATGTTATGAAATATACTGTTTTCAGTATTCCTGATGGAGTTCCTTTTTTATCATTTAGGACTCTTTTGCCATTTTTTATTAGAAAAGACGATAAGAAATATTATATAGATTATGATAAACCAACTTATTTTCATACCGATTACGAAAAACTTTTAGCAAATGGTTTTTTGCTTGGGATAAGTCCTTTTTTGATAGCAAGAAAAGCAGAAATAAAAGAGGAATTAAATAAAACTCATAATTTTAGGAGACAGTTAGAAAATGATCCAGATATAAAAAAAATATTTTTCAGTTCTGAAGGTGATGTTAATCTAAAGGTTAAGGATTTAGAAGAACAAATTGCATCTTTAGAAAAAAATTTAAAAGAATATAAAATTGCAAAAGATTATGAAAAAGTAAAAGAAGAAGCTGATCTGTTTGCAAAATTGATTGAAGATTTAGAAAATAAAAGGTTTTTGATTAAACAAAAACTTGAAAAAATTAAACATGCTTTGGATAATTTAGAAAAACCTGATTTTTCTAAAGAGAAGTTAGAAAAAATGTATGAAGAAGTTAATATTTATTTTTCCGATAAGTTAAATAAGAGATTGGAGGAATTAGAGAGTTTTTATAAAAATGTTATTAAAAACAGGCAAATAGTTCTTTTAAATCAGCTGGAAAAACTAAAAAAGAAGTTAGTAGAAATAACTAAAAAATTGGAATTTGTTAGGTCTAATTATGATGAAAAAATGCGATATTTGGGAGAACATAAAGCTTTGGATATGGCTATTAAAGTAAAAGAAAAGTTAGAAAATTTAAAAAGGAAAAAAGAAAAACTAGAAAAATATAGTAAGCTTTTGGAGGAATATAGAAGGAAAGAGCTTAAATTAAGAGAAGATTTATTAAAAGTTATTAAAGATGCTAATGATTATACTGAAAAAGCAAAAAATAATTTTGAAGAAAAAAGTAACTTTTTTAGGATGATAACAAAAAGGCTTTATCCTGAAGCATCAAGCGGATTGACTATAAATGTTAACGAAGGCCAGAATAAAATTCTTTTCGATATAAGTGCCAAAATAGATGCAGATGCTTCATATGGTATTAACAAAGCTAAAATATTTGCTTATGATAACACTTTATTTTTTAAAGGGGAGCATCATAATATAGGTTTTTTATTTCATGATAGTGTCTTATTTGATGGCGTTGATGAAATTCAAGTGACGGAAATGTTTAGATTTGTTAAAGAAATGTTTAAGGATAATAAACAATATATTGTAACTTTAAATCAGGATAAAGTTGAAATTTTAAAAAAATACTTAGATGTAAAAGAATTTAAAGAAATTATTGAAGATAATATAATTTTAATTTTAAGAGATAATCCTGATACAGAAAAATTACTGGGTAATAAAATAAATCTTAAAATTGAATCAACATAGTCGATTCCATTCATAACAGTAGGTATTCTACTGAGTGGGAAACCACACAATCCATTTGCAAAATTATATTTACTTTAGTTTTTTCTAATGAAAAACAACAAATATTAAAAACAACGAAGTAGTTTCCACCGAAAATTATTTTCAGTGGAATTACTTAATATATCATATTTTATAATTCCATAGTCTGTTGAGGTATCTGGACGGCGTCCTGCCGCCTCAGACGAAAAAAACACTTTTAATTTAAAAATAATTATTGATTTTTCCAAACTCTGTATTATGTTCTGTATTATAAATACATGATTGAGGTGTAATATGAATACAGTTAGATTAAATATAACTCTTCCGGCTGACGTCGCCGATATGCTTAAAAACGTGAAAAATAAATCTGCCTTTATCGCTGAATCTATCAGGGCATATGTTAAACAGGAAGAAAAGAAACGTTTAACTGAAGCACTTAAAGAAGGATATATCGCTACAAAAAAAGAAGATAAAGAATTATCAAATGAATGGATTGATACAATAGGAGACGGTATTGATTGATATAAAAAGAGGTTATGTATATCTTGTGAATTTAAACCCAACTAAAGGAGCAGAAATCAACAAAATTAGGCCAGCTGTTATCGTATCGAACGATATAAATAATCAATACGCTGATACGGTGACAATAGTTCCTATCACTTCAGGTAATGTTCAAAAAATTTATCCTTTTGAAGTAAAAATACCAAAAGGTATAGCTAATTTAGACAAAGACTCAAAAGCAAAAGCAAACCAAATTAGAACAATAGATAAGTCAAGAATTGTAAAAGAAATTGGAAAACTACCAGATGATATTACAAAGAAAATTGAATATGCTATAAGTGTTCATTTGGATTTGAATATCGGGTGAATTTTGCCGATTGGATAGTTGACGTAAGCCTCTCTTGAGGTTATATTATGTAAAAAAGTATGGAGTGTGGTATGAATACAGTTAAAGCAACTTTTTCAATTCCTCAAGAAATTATGGATGAATTAAACAATTATGCGAAAGAAAGCGGTTTAAAAAAATCTAATGTTGTCGTTTCAGCTCTTGAAATGTTTTTTGATTATATGGACTTGAAAATTGCAAAAGAAAGAATCGATGAAATTAAAACTAAGAACCTTAAATATCTTTCTACAGAAGAAATAGAAAAAGAGCTTAGACTTTGAGTTATACTCTCAAATTTGCGCCTCAAACTAAAAAAGACTTAAAAAAACTGCCAGTATATATCCAGAAATTCATTTTAAACTCTCTTAAGGAATTTGCCAATAATTTATCAAATGAATACGAAGCAGAACTTATTAAGACTGGAAAAATAAAAAAGTTAAAAGGCGAATGGGAAGGATTTTATAGGTTAAGACTTAGAACCTATCGTGTAATTTATCAAAAGAATGCTAACGAATTGGTGGTTTTGATAATAAGAATTAGCCATAGAAAAAACATCTACCTTTGACACCAAAAATCGCCCTGTAAGCCACGCTTTTCATCCGACCTACAGAGAGATCCATTGCTCGACACCAAAACGACGCTCTGAGAGCCTCTGACGGGCTCAGAGAGGTGTTTTGCTTGCCAGTTCTTAATCCTAACTCAAATCTTAAAGCAGGTAATAAGATTTAAGGGTATTGCACAGTAAAAACAGCATAATCTATTGATATTTCATCTATTTTCTGCTAAAATGCAGTTGATTTTCAGATAAGACAGGAGGTTTTCCATGCCTGAGAAA
>NZ_JAQNCS010000015.1:0-62170 GCF_049472655.1 Deferribacter abyssi | reverse complement strand
TTACAAGCCATTGTACTTTTGAAAAATCTACTTGAAGTTCATAAGCGATTTCACTTATTTTCTTGTCCTCTGCAAGCATAATTAAAGCTTTTGCTTTTTTGGTAGGAGTATTCTTTAAACCTTCTATCTCCCATTGTTCAAGTTCTCTTTTGAAATAATTATTTTTAGGTTTTTCTATTTCTATTTTTTGCCGATATCCTGTAGTGAACTGAATATCAACATGTTCATCATATACAACAATCTTTTCAATCAAAGCACTCAGTAGCTTTTTTCTATCTGTTAAATCCGATACTTCCCATAAAATTTCAAACTGTTCCAACAAAGCATTTATTTTTTCTTTTTCTTCATCAATAAAGTCTATTTCGTTCGATTTCATCCATTTTGATAAAACAAAATGAATTTAAAATCTGTTATATCATAACTCAACCAACTCCTAAAAAGTACAGACATAATATGATAGATGGGTATTAACAGCAAAAATAGATAATCTTTTTAAATGGATTTGAAAGAAAGAACAGGCCAAGGTATTATAAAAACCCAAAATATTCTTTTCCAAAATACTCTGATGAACATAATATTTTTGTCTATGGAAAATTAATATTTCTTCAATGCGATTTAATCGCTTAATTTCCAATCTATTCCCAAAGTGTAACCCAAAGTGTAATCTGGCAAAATTTATGATTTTTATAACTTGTTGATAATTAAGAATGCCCGGGGCCGGACTCGAACCGGCACGGGCTGAAAGGCCCACAGGATTTTAAGTCCTGTGTGTCTACCAAGTTCCACCACCCGGGCGAACAACCCATTTAAAGTGTGTGGGGAGTTTATAACCATTTAGCAATTATTTGTCAAGCAAAAGATTGAATGATTGATAAAAATTCAACAATTTTATTTTCCTTTGTAGCCCAAGATGTTACAAGTCTTACTGCGTATTGTTCTTCATCTATTACTTTCCATATATAAAAATCGAAGTTTTCTAATAAAATATCGATAAGTCTTTTAGGAAAAATAGGAAAAATTTGGTTACTTTCAGGTGGATACAAAAAAGAAAAACCTAACTGTTTTATCCCCTCAGCTAATTTAAGAGCCATTCTGTTTGAATGGTTTGCTAAATCAAAATACAAGTTATCTTTAAAAAGTTCAAAGAATTGAATTCCAAAAATTCTTCCTTTTGCAATTAATCCACCTTTCTGTTTAATATGATATCTGAAATCATTTTTTAATTTATTATTTGTTATGACAATGGCTTCACCTATCAAAGCTCCATTTTTGGTGCCGCCAATATAAAACATATCGCAGAGATTAGCTATCTCATTTAATGATAAATCATTAAAAGGTGAGGTGAGGGCTGAACCGAGTCTTGCTCCATCCATAACGAGATATAGGTCGTATTTTCTACAGATTTCAAACAATGCCTCTAAGTCATGTTTTTTATAGATTGTTCCAACTTCAGTTGAATTTGATATATAGACAAGTTTTGGCTTAATCATGTGTTCATCAGTGTGGAATTTTAAGATTTCTACTATTAATTCTGGTGTAAGTTTTCCGTCAGAGGTATCAATGGAATTGATTTTATGCCCTGTTGATTCGATGGCTCCAGCTTCATGAATATTTATATGGCCAGTAGTTGCTGATATTACAGATTCATAAGGTTTTAATGCAGAAGAAATCATTATAAGATTTGCCTGAGTCCCACCTGATACGAAATGGATATCTACATCATCTTTCCCAACTTTATTCTTTAAGATTTTGCTAGCTTCTAAACAGAAAATGTCTTTAGAATATCCTTCTGTTTGAATAAAATTAGTATCGATTAATAATTTTAATATGTTGGGATGAGCACCTTCACTATAATCATTTTTAAAGCTATATTTTTTCATGATCCCACCATCGTTGAATTTAAGGAAAATGGTCGGGGCGACTGGGTTTGAATTTCCAACCATTATCTTTTGAGCAATATGTATAATTATAAAAACCTTTAATATAAAGGAAATTTTTCATTAAAACTAACATTTTTCCCTTTTAATTATATATTATCATAATAATATAAAAGTAAACGAGCTACTCTTAAACCTGTTTTTATGTCTAAACTTCTTAGTTGTTGTTATTTTTATTTAGTTTTACAAAACTGTTAATTTTTGCATTTGCATGACTAACTCAATTGAAATATCCCATTACTCCTAACGAAAAGGTGTAACATTTATCATTACTCAATTTCAGTTTATCACCCAATAGAATATCTGAATGTACTATGCAAAAATTTTCTGCATTTTTACTGTAAAACACATTTATCCCTTCTGGAAAATAGAACCCTATAATAGTGTTATCATCAAGTAAAAGCTTACTTTTCAGTTCTAAATAATGTTTACCTTTATTAACTGAAAAAACTTCAGAATTACCAACACAAACATAAATATCTTTATCCAAACGTTTAAAAATTTTTAACTGTATTTTTCCATTTTTTACAAAATAACCTTTTATCCCTCTTATTTCATCTCCATCTTTAAACATCTTTGATTTAAATACTATTAACTTGGCAGATTTATCAAATTTAGAACGTTCAATGATTTCTCCTCCTGTGTAATCCATCAAAATAGTTTTGTTAGAAAGTTTATCTATACTGATCAATTGATTACGCAGAAAGTCTCTAAGCTCATTTCTTAATTTAGTTAACTCAAGATAACTAAATTTCTTTTCTTCAGACAACAATTTGTTTAGTTTTTCACATTTTTCTAATTTACTTCTAACAACCTTATTCTCTTTTTTCAAATTACTCAGCTCAACAAGTAATCTGCTATTTTCATTTTTAAGTTTTTGTACATCTTCTGTACAAGCTGTGAAGACAACTGAGAGTAAAAAAAAATAAAAGAATATGTCTCATATCTCACCTCTCACTTCTACCTAACCTCAAACATTTTCTGTCCATGCAGATTAAATTTAAAATCTACTATCTTTACCACATAATCACCTGGAATGAATAGTTTATACATAGATTTTAATTTAATTATTTTTTCTTTATTCTTTAAAATTAATAGAGGCAACTTTCTTACACTATTTTTATCATTCAATCTTTCTATTATTACATATCCCATAAATTTTTCTTTGTTGCCTTTATATTTTATTTTAAATAGCAATTCATCGTCAGTTTTATCAAAATATTCAACGTATGAGCCATTTTTAAACAGTGAAATTGTAAAATCTGTTATAGGCTCATTTGCAGTATCAGATGCGTTTTTGCTTTCAGAATCAAAAAGCATTTCTTCTATTAAAAAGGAATAAATAGCGTTCTTTTTTATTAACTCAAAATTGGCATCGTTTATTATCTTTACAATTTTTTTGTTACTTGTTTTAAAAATGAAAAAGTCTATTTTTTCAGAGATAAAAGCCTCATTAGTAACTTTTGATTTTATCAAAGCTTTTACCTTAACCTTAACTACTTCAAACTCTCCAAATTTTGTATTTTCTAATACATTATAATTTAAAAACTTTATATCTAAACTTTTAAACAACACCTTATGAAGCATTATAATCTGATTATACTGTGGCGAGGATTCATCAATAAGTTTTTTAACTATCTCTATATTTTTATTTTCACATGCAGATATATAATCATGAATTTCTTTATCAAGCCCTGCAAAAACAATCCCAGCAAATAAAAATATTATCACAAAAAGAGAAAAAACTTTATTCATCGTTTAACCTTCTGATTTTTACACCAACTTTTTTAATCACTGCATCAAAATAGCCGTCTTCATCCTCAACTTTTATAATAAAAGGAACAAAAATTATATCTTCATAAGAATAAACTATGTTATTATACTGTTTATACAAATCGTAGGTTGTTTTAGCATTAGCATAAATTGCTTTCATTATCTCAAGACTTATTACACCTGACATTGAGCTTGGTGAAATAACTTGGGAAAGTTTATCTATCTTCAAATATTTTACTACCTTATTGTTCGTCAAAAAGTTGCCAAAGCTACCTTTGGTAATTTTTTTGAGTTTTTCTCCAGCCCATGCTATACCATTAAATACTTTTTGGTGAGTAATAGAGTCTGATTTGGCACCTCCTATAAGGTCAACGAACCCAACAGACCAATCCATCAAGGTAATATACTTGTCAGTGTCAAAGTTTTTAACTTCTAAATTTTTAGCTCCAAGTCCAAGAGCATATGCAGATAAGCCTTTAGATGATAAAGCGTATGAAAACTCTATCAAAGTCTTTGCTTTTTTACTTTCAAATTTAACGCTTGCTAATTTAGCTAATATATTACTTTGAGTTATAATCTTATTGGGAATAATCTTTCCTCCAGCAGCTAAATCACCCACAATACCGATAAATCCGGATAGTACATTTAAGTTTGTCTTGAAGTATGCATCTAACTCGTTGGGCAAAACTCTATTTAAATCAGTACCTCTTATTGTAGGTTCGAAAAAAAGTTCGAGTTCTTTTTTGTCTGTATCAAATCTCATCCTATTACTATAAAATTTTTGAACACCTTTAAGCTTAATTCTACCGGGTGCTTTTACTTCTATTTTAAATTTATTGCTGTTTTCATCATTTATTGTTACCTTAGTGGCACGTTCTTGCCAAGTCCCTTCCATTACCCCTGATGGAACAATAACCTTTATTACAGGTGAAGGATCGCTGATTTCAATGGATATATTATCGCACTTATGGTTTAATTCTTCACAAATCTTTAACCTGACTTTTAGAGGAAACAACAGCTTGTGAAACTTTTTGATATCCTCATCTTTCAAAACAAACGATTTAATCGTAGTTTTTACTATACCATGCTCATCACTTTTCACTCTCTTATTGATATACACACCTTTTTCGAAATCTTTTACTGAAAGTTTATTACCATTTTTGTCGTAAATAGCTTCATATTTAGCAATGTTAATAGGAATTTTTTTCAGAGGTGTTTTGTTGTCTAAAACTTCAAATTCTATAAAATAACTATTTTTATCTGGGAAAAACTTATCTTGTTTCAAGAGGTTTACATGAAAAGTTTTTAAAATTGGTGTTAAGACCTCATCCCAGTTGAATACAGCGTCTTCGCCATTTTCCGAAATCGATAAAATAACCTTATAATGACCTTTTTCATCACTATAAACAGTTTTATCCATTATTGTAACTTTTGCATTTTCAACGGGATTCCCGCTCCTATCTGTTATGATTCCTTCAATAGTAGCATTTTTTACATTTTCTATAGATATTGTGAAATGCTCAATCTTTTTTTCGAAACCTTTTTTAAAAACTGTAATTCTAATATCTTTTTCCATTTTATTATCAAATACTATCCATCCAGTATGTTTAATGTTAAATTGCTTTTTAACCCCTTTGTCACAAATGATCAGCTCAGAATATGGCCCTTCATATTGATTAAGGATATAATCATTAGAAAGAGCAATTGGTATACCAAAATCGATAGGTATATTTACTTCATTTTCACAAGAACCGGGAATACCCAATCTAAAACACTTTGAATAATATTCATCAGAAGCTGTGTTTACGTCTCTAATCTTTTTCCCATTAAAATAATCTTGAAATCTGCATTTTAATTCGTTTTTTTCAGTCGTACAATATGTTGCATTTGGAGTACTCTCTTTTAATTTTACCAATTGGCCATTAAGTAGATAATAATTCTCTGGAGGAGAGACAGCTTCTTTAGGTTTTTTCAAAATATTTCCTTTTACTTCATATTTACCTTTCCATTTTGGGGTTATCTCTAATATGTTTGAGAATGTGAAAGTTAATTTCTTGGTTTTTAATTTTCCATTACAGATAAATTCCATCAATTTTTCACACTGATAATCTCTTTTATAAAGATAAACAGCCCCATAATTAATTGCTTCATTACCTGATAGGGTGATATACGGGGTAAGCCATGAACCGTGATTTATCAATTCTCCATTAAAAATATAAGATTCATTTATCTTTACACCAAGTTTACTATTATCTGCTACAGAAACTTTAGGTAATTCGACCAGCTTACCGTTTTTAACAACATAAAGAGTATTTTTATATGAAGGTCTTGCAGCTAATCTACCTTTTTCATCCAAGAAAAATTGAAGGTTATTCAATCCATAATTGTTTTCAATTATAAAGGCGTTAGGGGGTTTGCCGGTAAAATGCTCACTAAATAGAAAAAAATTGTCAAAAATGTTTTTGCCTAAGTAGAAATAGAAAGAATTATGAGCCAGGTTATGTAATACTGCACTTTTCTTCAACCCACGTTTTGTGCAATATTCAGGTGGTGTAAATATTGACATTACATCACCACTTGTTTTAGTACAGGTAAGATATTCCCCCATATCAATAAAATCAGAAGCATTAATGTTTTTTATTATTAAAGGGTTATATTTTTCAATTGATAGTATTAAAATTCCATCATTAATGTCTTTCAAAACTTTTACTATCTTTTTATCAAGAGGGAATAATAACGAAAACTGATAAATGCTTTGTTCTTTTTTTAGCTCAAAACGACCTTTTTTAAACTTATTATAAAGCTCTTTCCCTCTGGTAAAAATCTGAATTCTTATAGGTTGCTCGTAAGAACCAGCTTTATTGAAAATTGAAGATTTTTCTAAATATGCACGTTTTATGTAAAGAAATCTGTTTTTTTTGCTTTTGACTTCTAACAAGCCGCTATTAAAGTCATCTATCTTTTTTAAGAGGCTGGATATGATTAACTTACCGTCAAGAGAATCTTGGGCAACTACAAAGATAACAAAGTTGTTATATTTTACACCATAAGATGCCCAGCTTGCCGGTCCAAAAACACTGTCGTCACCTAAATTTAATGATGAAGTTTGTTTCTTATTTCTTTTTGTAGCTTCTACAATACGGTTTTTAAGCTCTTTCCACACATTTTCTGGATTTTTACAATAAGAAATACTTATATACAAAATCTCGTAATTTTTAGTCATAAAAAATATAGATGAGGTAATAGACTTTTCCTCACTATCATAATGATTTTTATAAATTGGGTAAAAATCGCTTTTTTCTATGTTAAACTTTTTATTATACAAAGTATTTACGTCTTGAATATCAGGAAGCAGGAGGGTAGTATCGATTTCTTCCTCAGCGAAAGTAACAACAGCATATAAAAAATGAATTATGAAAAAGGCGATAAACAACTTTTTCATATTAGATTTTCGCAATTATGTTTTAATTTGTCAAGGATACTTTCAAGAAGAATATAAATTATTTTAATTTATTACCTTGTAACAAAGACTGTGTACTTCTTCTTGGGTTAAGTTTAATGAGAAAATAAAAAGCTTGTTTTAAAGACACAAAAAATCAAGGGAGAGAGGAAAAGTTTATCTTATTATTAGAAATTTTTATGTATTTAAAATTACTTAAGTTTATCTTAACATTTTTTTTATTTAAGTAAATATACCTTTTTTATAGTTATTTTAAAGATATAAGATTTGTAAAAGTTGTCAGAAAGTTGCCAGGCTTTTAAAAAAAATTTTTTAATTATATTGATATCTTATATAAAATGGTCGGGGCGACTGGATTTGAACCAGCGACCACACGCGCCCCATGCGTGTGCGCTACCAGGCTGCGCCACGCCCCGACAAGGGCTATTTTTTTAGCATATTTAAAATTTCTTGCAACTCTTTTTTGATTTCTTCTTTAGATAATTTAGCTGATTCATCAGAAAGGCGCATACGAGCGCCTTCAATAGTTAATTTTTCATCATATAGCATTTTTTTTATTTTTAAAATCAAATCTATATGTTTTTGAGTATATAAACGATGTTTACTGCTTGTTTTTATTGGTCTTAATTGTTTAAATTCCTTTTCCCAAAACCTCAAAACTGAAGGTTTTAAACCAGTAATTTCACAAACTTCACTAATTTTGTAGTACAGTTTTTGAGTTTTAAGCATTAACCTCTTCTTTAAATAGGTGGCTAGGTTTAAAAGATACAACGTATCTTGGTGGTATTATAACTTCATCACCAGTTTTTGGGTTTCTTCCAACCCTTCTTCCTCTTACTTTAACTTCAAAATTTCCAAAGCCTGATACTTTTACACTATTTCCACTTAAGATTTCTTCTCTCATTGTGGTAAAAACCATATCAACGACTTTTGCAATATCTTTTTTAGTGATACCAAGCTTTTCATAAATTTTTTCAACGATGTCAGCTTTTGTCATAAGACACCTCCATTTCTTAAATCTTAGCTAAAAAGATATTATATGTCAATGGTTTTGATGATAATTATTTTGTTAAATCATCTATTTTATACTTTTTAGGGTTTCTTATGAAAGTTGGATTGTAAGAATCAGATATATCAATGATAGTTGAAGGGGTTTTTGAGTGTAACTCTTTGTAAATAAAGTAATCAATTTTGTTTTTAAATTGAGAGAGAATATCTTTAAAGCTATGATTGATATTAGTGTAGGAAAGGTTTGCACTTGTTGAAGTTATAGGACATGTTGATTCAATAGCTAATGCTAAATCTTTATATTTAGGGAATCTGACTGCTATTTTCCCTTTATTTAGTATATAATCAGGCAAAGTAGATTTTGCCCTAAATATTAATGTAAACTCACCAGGCCATAGATTATTAATAAATTTTTTGTGAATTTCATTAAAAGAGGACTTATCAATTAACATAAATAATTGATCTAAATTTCCTATCAAAACAATAAATGATTTGTTTTTGTCGCGTTTTTTTATTTGATATATACGTTTATTGGCTTCATGATTTAAGAAAGTGGCACCGATACCATAAATTGTATCGGTGGGATAAATAAATGGTAATGAGTTTTTGTCACATAACTCGATGATTTTTATAAAGTTTTTTACTGATGCTTTGTAAATTATCATTATTAAGATTGTACCATTTTTTGTACTTCTTCATTATCATTGATAACTTTATTTTTAATTTCTTGTCTATATTTTTTAAGTCGTTCATTAATTTCTGGATATTTGACAGCTAATATTTCGCAGGCAAATATAGCAGCATTTTTTGCTCCTGCATTACCTATTGCCATTGTGGCTACAGGAATTCCTCCAGGCATTTGTACCATTGATAATAGTGCATCTATACCTCCCAGTGTTGTGGCTGCCACTGGTACAGCAATAACAGGTAATGTTGTTTCGCTAGCCACGACTCCAGCAAGATGAGCGGCTGCACCGGCAATTGCTATGATTACTTCAATTCCTTTTTCTTCTGCCGTTTTGGACCATTCACTTGTTCTTTCGGGGGTTCTATGTGCGCTAGAAACTATCAGTTCATATTCTATACCAAATTCTTTTAATACATCCAATACTGTTTTTGCTACGGGAAAATCAGATTTACTTCCTATAATAATTCCTATTTTCATAATTATCTTACCTCCTTAGTGCTTTTTTCCCAATATCATTTCTATAATGCATATTTTTGAAGTAGATTTTTTTAACTGCTGAATAAGTTTTTTCTATAGCTTCTTGAAGGTTACTAGCTCTTCCTGTAACACCAAGGACACGTCCACCATTTGTAAGGATTTTCTTGTTTTCTAATTTAGTTCCTGCGTGAAATACTTTTATACCTTCAATTTGCTCTGCACTATCAATACCTGTTATTTCATATCCTTTGTTGTATGATTTTGGATAACCTCCTGATGCTATTACAACACAAACGGTAGTATCATCATACCATTCTACAGAAGTATTTTTTAGTTGTCTATCTACTGCAGCAAGTATTATTGGGACAATGTCAGATTTCATTTTGTATAGGATAGGTTGAGTTTCAGGATCACCAAATCTACAATTAAATTCTAAAACTTTAGGACCTTTTTCAGTAATCATGAGGCCTGCATAGATGATTCCTTTATATGTAATACCTCTATTTGCCAACTCATTAATGAGAGGTTTTGCTATTTTTTCCGTGGTAAATTTAAAGATATCTTCAGTAACAACAGGTGCAGGAGAATAAGCTCCCATCCCCCCGGTATTGGGACCTTCATCATTGTCGTATATCGGCTTGTGATCTTGGCTTGAGACTAATGGAAGAATTGTATCTCCATCAGTAAATGCAAGATATGATGCTTCTTCGCCTTCAAGAAATTCTTCAATTATAACTTTATTACCTGACTCACCAAATATTTTTTCAATGAAAATTTCTTCTAATGCTTTTACGGCTTCTTCAATTGTTTTTGCAACAGTAACGCCTTTACCAGCAGCTAGTCCATCAGCTTTTACTACTATTGGTGCACCTTTTTCTACCACATAAGATTTTGCTGAATCAAAATCACTAAATTCACTATAATATGCGGTTGGAATATCAGCTTTTAGCATTACGTCTTTTGCAAATGCCTTACTAGCTTCGATCATTGCAGCTGCTTTGTTTGGACCAAAGATTTTTATGTTGTTTTTTTCAAAGGCATCCACAATCCCTTTTGCCAAAGGATCTTCAGGTCCTACAACAGCGAGGTCAATATTGTTGTTTTTAGCAAATTTTAGAAGGCTATCAAAATCATCTGCTTTTATGTTTATATTTTCACATTTTTTTTCAATGGCAGTTCCACCGTTTCCCGGAGCTACAAAAACCTTTTCTACTAGGTCACTTTGAGCTATTTTCCAACTTAAAGCATGTTCTCTACCACCTGAGCCTATAACTAAGACTTTCATAACCCACCCCAATTTTGTTGTTTAAATTCTTTGTTTACACATTTGATTTTAGGTTTTAATGTTTAAAATGTCTAACTCCTGTAAAAATCATAGAAATGTTATGTTCATTTGCTGCTTGAATAACTTCATCATCCCTTATGGAACCACCAGGTTGGATGATTGCAGTAATACCGTGTTTTGCAGCTTCATCAACAGAATCTCTAAAAGGGAAAAAAGCGTCAGAAGCCATTACAGCGTTTTTGAGAGGTTTTCTGGCTTTTATAGCAGCGATTTTACTTGAGTCAACTCTACTCATCTGTCCAGCTCCGATTCCAATTGTCTGGTTATGATTTGCATACACAATAGCATTGGACTTTACATGTTTCACAACAATCCATGCAAATTTAAGGGCTTCGAATTCTTCCCGAGTTGGTTTTCTTTGTGTAACAACTTTAAATCCAGTTTTTTCATCAAAGTTTTTTAAGTCTCTATCTTGGAGTAAGAATCCTCCAACAACTTTTTTTATATCATATTCGTTATCTCTGTAGTTGTTTAAATTACCAGTTTTGATTAATCTTAGATTTTTTTTCTTAGTTAACAAATTAAAAGCTTCTTTTTCAAAATCTGGTGCAATTACAACTTCTAAAAATATTTCAGATAACTTTTCTGCTGTTTTACTGTCAACTGTTCTATTAAGTGCAACAATTCCTCCAAAAGCGCTTGTGGGGTCACATTCTATAGCATAGTTGTATGCATCAAAGATGTTGTCTGCGATACCAACCCCACAGGGGTTTGTATGTTTAATTATTGCTGCTGCTGGCTGTTCAAATTCTTTGATTAATTCAAGGGCTCCGTTTATATCTATTAGGTTGTTAAATGAAAGTTCTTTACCATGTAATTTTTCAGATGTTGTAGCACTGATTTCCTTTATAATAGGTGATTTGTAAAAAGCTGCTTTTTGATGAGGATTTTCACCGTAGCGCAAATTAAGTTTTTTTCTCATTGGAATGGTAATTTCATCAGGATATTTAATATTACAAATTTTGTTAAAATAATTTGAAATGATACTGTCATAAAGGGCAGTATGAGAAAATGCTTTTCTTGCGAGATTTAATCTTGTATTATAAGAAATACCTCCTTCATGTAATTCGTTTAAAATCAAGTCAAAATCTTTATTATCCACTATTACAGTTACAAATTTATGATTTTTTGCAGCACTCCTAATCATTGTTGGACCACCAATATCGATATTTTCAATAGCTTCCTCAAATGTAAAGTTTTCTTTGGATATAGTGGTTTCAAAAGGGTAAAGATTTACTACAACCATATCAATGTTTTTAAGATTCATCTTTTCCATAATACATGTATGATCTTTATTGTCTCTTACATTAAGGATACCTGCATGAACATTTGGGTGAAGTGTTTTCACCCTACCGTCGAGTATTTCAGGAAATCCTGTGAAGTCGGATATTTCTATAATATCAATGTTATTTTCTTTTAACAGTTTTGCAGTGCCACCAGTGGAGATGATTTCAATTCCATATTGAACAAGGCTTTTAGCAAATTCAACAATACCTTCCTTATTTGAAACACTTATAAGTGCTCTTTCTGGCATTATTTTCATTGTGAATCCTCCTTTTTGTCAATTACCATATCTAGAATAAGAAGAAGTATTCCGATACTAATACTTGAGTCTGCTACGTTAAAAGCAGGCCAATGATATGTACTTATATAGAAATCGAGGAAATCAACCACCTTACCAATAAATAGCCTATCAATGAAATTACCAAGAGCTCCACCTAAAATTAGTGAGTATGATATTTTACGTAGAATAGATTTATTCTCTTTAATAAATAAATAGATTACTATAATGACAGCAATAAATGTAACTAGTACAAAAAATAACTGTCTATATTTTTCGTTTAAATTTGCAAGAAAGCCAAAAGCAGCGCCGGGATTTAAAATATAAGTAAGATTGAAAAAACCTTTTATAATAGGCTTTATTTCAAAGAGATGAAAATTTTTCTTGATGAGATATTTGGTATATTGATCTAATATTAAAATTAGAAAAGAAATAATTATAAAAATTCTGTTTTTCATTATAACCCCCTAGAATAAAAAAACAGGGAGCGTAATAGCTCCCTTTAAAGCTGGTTAACACATCTTTCGCAAAGGGTAGGATGTTTAGTACTTTTACCTATTGATGCAGAGTGTGTCCAACATCTTTCACATTTTTTAAAAGATGATGTTTCAACTTTTACTTTAATATTACCATCTTCTGAAGTATGACAATCGGTTAGTTTATCAAAATCGCCAATGTAAAACTCTGAAACTATAAATATTTTTTCAATTCCTTCATCAACTTTTAATAGATCTTCTTCGTAATTTTTTATAGCAACAGTTATTTTTGCATCTAATGAGTGGCCTATAATTTTATTTCTTCTTGCTAATTCGCATGCTTTATTAACTACAGATTTTAATTCCTTTAAAAATTCCATTTTTTTAATAAGTTCTTTGTCTTTTATTTGCATTACTGCTGGGAAGGTGTGTATAAATACTGATTCTTCCTTTCCTTCAAAATCTGGTAGAAATTCCCATATCTCATCTGCAGTGAAGGAGAGAATAGGTGACATAATTATTGCCATTTCTTTTAAAAGAATAAACATTGCTGATTGAGCTGATCTTCTTTCAAAAGAATTTGCTTTATAAGCGTAGACTCTATCTTTTATTATATCTAAATAAAAAGATGATAACTCATTGATACAGAAATTTAAGAATGAGTGGTAAAATATGTGAAATTGATAATTGTCGTATGCTTTATAAATTTTCTCTTTCACATTTTGCCATCTTATTAAGATATATTTATCGAGTTCTTTGAGATTTTCAAATTCAATCATATCTTTATTTGGAGAAAAGTCGTAAAGGTTACCTAGAAGGTATCTTTGAGTATTTCTTATTTTTCTATATGATTCTACTAAATGTTTTATAATATCGTTTGAAATTCTTATATCTTCAGTATAATCTTCTGCAGCTACCCATAGTCTTAAAATTTCTGCACCATATTTATTTATTATTTCATCCGGAGTTATCACATTACCCATAGATTTGGACATCTTAAGCCCTTTACCATCTACCACAAAACCGTGTGTAAGCACTTCTTTGTATGGAGCCTTGTCTCTTGTGCCAATACTTTCTAACAACGAACTATGGAACCATCCTCTATGCTGGTCACTACCTTCAAGATACATGTCTGCAGGCCATTTAAGTTCTTTCCTTACTTCACAAACAGCTGCATGACTTACACCAGAATCGAACCAAACGTCCAAAATGTCTGTTTCTTTTCTGATATTTTTGCTTTTACAATGTGGACACTCAAAGTTTTTACCCAAAAAATATTCAACATCTTTTTCAAACCAGATATCAGCACCAAACTTGTAAAACTCAGATAATATTTTTTCTTGAATCTCTTTATCTATAATAATTTCTCCGCATTCACTACAAAGGAAAACTGCTATTGGAACACCCCAGCTTCTTTGTCTGGAAATACACCAATCAGGTCTATTTTCAATCATAGAGTAAATCCTGTTTCTTCCCCATGATGGTATCCACTGGACTTTATCAATTTCATTTAAAGCTTTTTTTCTTAAATCATTTTTTTCCATAGAAATAAACCATTGCGGAGTTGCTCGGAAAACTACAGGATTTTTGCATCGCCAACAATGTGGATATGAATGTTCAATTTCTGATGTTTCTAATAGGTTACCGTTTTCATCTAATAATTTTATAATTTCGTTGTTAGCTTTGAATATGTTCATTCCACCGAATAGTTCTGTGTCTTTTTTAAAGTTTCCGTAATCATCCACTGGATTGAGTATTTTTAATCCGTATTTTAAACCGATTTCATAATCTTCTTGACCGTGTCCAGGGGCTGTGTGTACAAGACCTGTACCTTGTTCAAGGGTTACATGATCACCAAGAATAATTAATGAATTTCTGTCATAAAAAGGGTGTTTTGCATTTGTTTTTTCAAGTATGTTTGCTTTGAATGTTTTTTCTATTTCAATCTCTTCTATTTTAAAAATACTCTTGAGTTTTTCTATTAATTCTTTTGCTAAAATTAATAAGTCATTTTTATTTATATTTTTATTGTCTGATTTTAGAACTCTAACAACAGCGTATTCAATGTCTGGATTCATAGCTATTCCAAGGTTAGCAGGCAATGTCCAAGGTGTGGTAGTCCAGATAACAGCAGAAGCATCTTCTTCAATATTTAGAGCTTTTTTAGCATCATTACTGAGAGGAAATTTAACATAAATTGAAGGTGATGTGTGGTCATGATATTCGACTTCAGCTTCTGCCAAAGCTGTTATACAGGAAATACACCAATAAACTGGTTTTAACCCTTTGTATGCACCACCATTGTTAAAAAATTTATACAATTCTTTCAATGTGTTTGCTTCATATGTGTAATCCATGGTAATATATGGGTTTTCCCAATCTCCTAAGACTCCAAGCCTTTTAAATTCATCTCTTTGAATATCAATAAATTTACTTGCGTATTTTCTGCAAAGTTTTCTTTTTTCATGTTTTGGTATTTCGTTTTTTTTCTTGCCAAGCTCTTTGTCAACTTGATGTTCAATTGGTAAACCGTGACAATCCCAGCCGGGGATATATGGTGTATAAAAACCTTTTAAGGATTTGGTTTTGATTATAAAATCTTTCAAAATTTTATTTAAAGCATGCCCCATATGAAGATGTCCATTTGCATATGGAGGCCCATCATGTAAAATATATTTATTTTCAGGATTTCTTTTTTCTAATATTTTGTTGTAAATTTTTTTTTCTTCCCATTTTTTTAGTCTGATAGGTTCATTTTTTGTTAAGTTTGCTTTCATGGGAAAATCTGTTCTTGGTAGATTTAGAGTGTCTTTATATTCCATATTCACCCGCCTTATTTAGTTTTTTCGGAGTTTGATTATTAGCACTAAACTTTTTTTAAATCAAGGCATTATCTGAACTTTTTTATGGTTTACATAATCTTTTTTTATGTATATTATTTTTTTATAAAATCAGGAGGTTTTTATGAAGAGATTTTTAATATTAATTGTGGTGCTCGTTTTTGTGAGTAATATCTCTTTTGCTTTTAATGTTGAAAATGTTTTAAAAGAAAATTTAATGAAGAATTTTGCTAAAAGAGGTTTGAGGGATGTTAAAATTTCAGTTAAAGTAATTAAACAGGTTGATAATCCAAAAGGATTTTATTTTGTTAAAGTAAATATTAATGATAAAAAGAGGAATAGACAAGTTTCACAGTTTTTAATTTCTGATGGTAAAATTATTATTCCTGATATTATAAACGTTAAAACAGGAACTAGTTTAATAAAAGAAATGAGTTTTAAGTATGATACAGTAAATATCCCTACAAAAGACTTAACTCTTATGTATGGTTCAAAAAATGCAAAACATACTATTATTAAAATAAGCGATTTTCAGTGTCCATTTTGTAGAAAGGCTTATAAATATCTTGAACCAAAAATAAAAGATAGGAAAGATATTGCTCTTTATATGTTAAACTTTCCGTTGCCAATTCATAAGAATGCTATGATTTATTCACAAGTTTTTGAAGCGGGTATGGCTATGGGATACAATTTTGCAGGTGAACTTTATAGTGGAAAGTTTGATAGTAAAAGTAGTGATGAGATTATTAAATATTTTGCACGCAAGACTAATGATGCTAAAAGGTTTGAGGAACTTGTGAAATCTAAAGAAATTATTAATAGGATAGAGAGACAGAAAAAAATTGCTGAAAAATACGGATTTAGAGCAACTCCAGTATTGATTTTTGATGGGAAAAAAGTGGAAGGTTTTGACAAAGCTTTGATTGATAAAGGATTAAAATCTTTTAAAAACTAGTTGACAAGTTAAATTATTTGTAATATATAGTCCATCCGTTCGGGGCGTAGCGCAGTTTGGTAGCGCATCGGTCTTGGGAACCGAGGGTCGGAGGTTCAAGTCCTCTCGCCCCGATTTTAATCTATAAAACATCTTAACTCTGTTTAAAGCTTTCTAGTAACTTATTGCTTTTTGAATATCAGCTAGGTTTTACTTAAATATTTTTTGATAAATAGCAAATTGTTTTGCTACTCTAGCTGTTCTTTTACCTCTGGAAATTGCAAAATTTTCAGCATCTTTTTCCCAGTTTTCAATAAATGGTATTGAGTATTTCTTCATATAATGTTTACATATATCAAGATATATTTTTTTGTTGATGGGATAGAAACCAATTACTAGACCAAACCTTGCATAGAGTGACATAGCTTCATTTATTTCATCTCTACTATATGGGGTGTTAGAATCGTACGTTTTATCTTCAATGAGATGCCTTCTGTTCGATGTAGCTACAAATATAACATTTGGAGGGGGAGATTCAAGTCCACCCTCCATAATTGATTTGAATTTTCTGTAATAGATGTCTTGTTCATTAAAAGATATGTCATCAAAAAAAAGAATAAACCTGAATTTTTCAACTGGACGAAGAATCCTAAAAAGCTTAAAAATAGTTTCAATTTTTTCTTGTGGAAATTCTATGATTCTCAATCCTTGTTTATTATACTCAGTTAGAAGCATATTTATTAGTGAGGATTTGCCACATCCCCTTTCACCCCATAAAAGCATATTGAGTGCGATACCTTTTTCTATAAAAGATTCAATATTTTTGCTAGCAAGCTTTATCTGGTTATCAATTCCTATCAAGTCAGTTTTACTAACTTTTTCTATAAAATTTATTTCTTCAAGTTGTTGTCCATTCCATCTAAAAGCTATGCAGTTTTTGAAAATGTTTTCCACATTCAATACCTCATAGCTATTTCTTTAGCGAAATAGGTAAGGATTAAATCTGCTCCAGCTCTTTTAATTGACACTAGAGACTCATATATAACCTTTTCATCTAACCACCCTTTATCAATGGCAGCTTTAAGCATAGAATATTCTCCGCTAACGTTGTAAGCTGCTACAGGTATGTTGAAATTATCTTTTATTTCTCTGATGATATCTAGATATGGAAGAGCTGGCTTAACCATGATAATATCTGCTCCTTCTATCAGGTCAAGTTCTGCTTCTCTTAATGCTTCCAATCTATTGGGTGGATCCATTTGATAAGTTCTTCTATCTCCAAATGCAGGAGTACTTTCAGCAGCATCTCTAAACGGCCCATAAAACGCTGAAGCATATTTAACGGCATAGCTCATAATGGGGATATGATAAAAACCGTTATCATCAAGAATGTCTCTGATTGCTGATACTCTACCATCCATCATGTCACTTGGGGCAACCATGTCTGCTCCAGCTTTGGCATGACTTAATGCTTCAAGAGCTAAATATTTTAGCGTTTCATCGTTATCCACATCCCCTTCTTTTATAATGCCGCAATGTCCATGGATTGTGTATTCACACATACAGACATCTGTAATTACTAACAAATTTTTAGTATTTTCTTTGATTGCTTTGATTGTTCTTTGGATTATCCCTTTATCGTTGTAAGCTTCACTCCCTATTTCGTCTTTGTGGTTAGGGATGCCAAATAAGATTACTCCAGGGATTCCTAGTTTTTCAACTTCGATACATTCTTTAACTATATTATCAATACTCATTTGAAACACTCCTGGCATTGATGGAACTTCATTATTTATGTTTTCGCCTTCAACTACAAAAAGAGGATATATTAAATCATCTACACTTAACTTTGTCTCTCTGACCATTCTTCTAATAGTTTCATTTTTTCTTAATCTTCTTCCTCTAACTATGGGAAAACTCATAATATCCTCCACTTGTTATTTGTTTTTTGAAAGAGATGAAATTAATTTTACCATCCCTTTAACAGTATATTTTTCAGGATAATAAGATTTAATTCCGTTTTGTTCTAAAAAAGTTGCAGTTGTTTTTCCTATTGATATTATGGTGAGCAGATTGAAATTTGTATTTTTTACTTGCTGTAAAAAGCTTTTTGCTGCCGATGGTGAAGCAAAGGTTATGGTATCAATTTTGTTGTTAATAATAAAATTTTCGATATATCCTTCGGGATAATTTTCTCCTACAGTTTTGTAAACATAACGAATTTCTACCAGGGCTTCTCTTTGTTTTAAATATTTTTCTAAAAGTTCACTTCTAGTAGGAGTTGTAGGTATTAGAAAAGAATTGTTTTTAATATCGAGATTGTCTAATACTTTGATTAAACCTTCGGCAGAAAATTCATCAGGTATAATGTTGGGTAAAATATCATACTGTTTTAATAAAGAAGCTGTTTTTTCACCAATGGCGATTATATTTTTGAATTTTATTTTTTTTAAATTATTTGAAAAATATTTTACAGCATTCGTACTTGTGAAGATGATAAAATCGTAATCATTTAAAGAAAGCGAATAATCCAAAGGTATTATTTTTACCATAGGTAATAAAAAAGGGTAAAAACCATGTTTGGACAATTCATTTATAAAATCTACCGACTGATTAGGCTGTCTTGTAATTAATATGTTTTTAATTTTCTGTATCATAGATTTCTTGAATTATTTTATCTCCACCATTATTTAAAATTGTTTGTGCCAGTTTAATTCCGAGCTTTACAGCATCTTCTTTATTACCTATGATTTCTTCGTATAAAAATTTTGAGCCATCTAAATTTGCAAGAAATCCTTTTACAAAAAGAGTTTCGTTATTAAGCTTTGCATAGCAACCAATGGGAACTTGACATCCACCTTGTAGAGTTTTAAGAAAAGCTCTTTCTGCTTTTGAACAAATAATGGTTTCTTCATCATTTAGAAAAGAGAGAATATCTATTGTTTTTGTATCTTTTATTCTAACTTCAATACCTAATGTTCCTTGGCAAACAGCTGGTATCATAAAATCATCAGTCAATGTTTGTTTTATATGTTCTGTAAGTCCAAGTCTTTTTAAACCAGCTTTAGCAAGTATGATTGCATCAAATTCACCGTTTAAAAGTTTTTTAATTCTTGTATCAACATTTCCTCTTAAATCTTTTATTTTTAAATTAGGATACTTTCTAAGAAGCTGAACTTTTCTCCTCAAACTGCTTGTTCCAACCACTGCTCCATCAGGTAGATTGTCAATATTTTCATATTTTACTGAAAGGAAAGCGTCAAAGGGTTCTTCCCTTTTTGGATGGATAAAAATATCGAGCCCTTCAGGAAGTTCCACAGGAACATCTTTCATTGAATGTACTGCAAGGTCAATTGAGCCTTTTAATAGTTCTTGCTCTATTTCTTTTACAAAAAGCCCTTTACCACCTATTTTGGCAAGTGGTGTGTCAAGAATTTTATCTCCGGTGGTTTTTATAATCTTTAGTTCCACATTAATACCATGTTTTGTTTCAATATTTCTTTTGATATAATTTGCCTGCCATAAGGCGAGTTTGCTTCCTCTCGTTCCAATTACAATTTTTTCCATCTTCACTCCTTTATGTTAAATAAAATTTGTGCTGCTTCAGAAATAGTGTATTTTTCTTTCTCAATACTTTTATTTTTAAGTACTGTAAGAGGGTTGTGCAAAACTTTATTCATATAAGAGGTAAGTAAATAATCTATTTGTTTTTTTAGTAGATCATCTTCAATTTTATTCTTTGTAAAGAATTTTTCAAGTTCTGCATCTTTAATTTTTTCGTAGTTTTGTCTAATTAGTTTTATCGTTGGAACGATTTTTAGAGATTCGAGCCATTTGTTAAATTCTCCTACATAGTATTCAATAAATTTCAGTGCCTTTTGTGCTTCTTTTTCTCTTTCTCTTTTATTTGCCTCAACTACATCTTTTAAATCATCAATATCGTATACGTAAATATTATCCAAATTTGATATATCTGGATCAATGTCTCTTGGGACAGCAATATCAATGAAAAACATCGGTGAATATTTTCTTTTTTTCATTATGGCTTTCATTTGTTGATATGTGACAATATAATTTGGCGCACCTGTAGAACTAATAACGATATCTATTTTTGGTAATTTATCAATAAAACTATCAAAAGGAATTGGTTCGCCTTTTACCTCTTTCGCCAAAGTTACTGCTCTTTCGAATGTACGATTTGTTACATAAATCTTTTTAATATTTGAAGTTTGTAAATGTTTGGCAGCAAGTTCACACATCTCACCAGCACCAATTATTAGTGCTGTATTGTTTTTTAAATCACCAAAAATCTTTTTTGCTAATTCAACAGCAGCATAACTAACTGACACAGGATTTTCAGATATAGCAGTATGGGTGCGCACTTTCTTTGCAGTTTTTAAAGTAAATTGTTCAAGTTGTTTTAGATATGTACCATATTTGCCATATAATTTTGCTTGATTGAATGATTCTTTTACCTGGCCAAGAATTTGTGGTTCTCCGAGGACTAAAGAATCGAGTCCACATGCAACTTTGAATAAATGTTTTAATGCTTCAGTTCCGCAGTAGACATATATATAATTTTTTAACTCGGATAATTCCATATTACTGCGTTCGGAAAGCCTATTAATAATAGCTTCAACATTGCACAGAAAATCATCTGTAATGATGTAATATTCTACTCTATTACAGGTTGATATGATCAAAGCTTCATATATTCTTTCAGTTGATAATAAAAGTGAATACTCTTTTTGAAGTTCATCTTCTTTAAGACTTAACTTTTCTCTAATTTCAACTGGTGCAGTGTTGTGATTTAATCCTACTAAAGCTATCTGCATCGGATTATCCTTTTAAAAATGTTATAACTGTAAAATAAGTAATTATTAAAGAAATAAAACCAATTATACTCCATAAAGCACCACTTTTTGGACTTAATCCCCTTATGAATTTTAATAAGATAATGATACCAAAAACAAACCATGAAATTAAGGAAAAGATAATTTTGGGGTGTGTAGTAATGGAGATATATTGGATACTTAAAGCCCAAAGAAAACCACTTATAACGCCGATTGTATAAAAGGCAAATCCTGAAAGTAATGTTATATTATTTAAGTTGTTAATTGTCTCAAGAGGTGGGAATCTATTAAAAATTAAACCAAAATGCTTCTTTTTAATTTGTCTTTCTTGGAGAAAATAAATTAAGCCAGTCATGGCAGATAAAAAGAAAAGGGAGGTACCGAATATAATAAATGGTAGATGAATATATAACCAAAATTCATTATTTGCTGTAGGTATTCCAACAATTTTTAGTTTTAATATTGCTATTATTGAACAGAAAATAATTACTGGTGAAATAAGGAGATAAAGTAATGGTCTTTTGTAAATCAAATAAAGAATTATATAAATAATATTCATTGATAAAGTCATAAAAGTAAATATTTCCCCTATAGTATCAAATGGTGAGTTGTTTTTAATATAAAAGAGTTTAATTGTGAATATAATATTAAAAATCAGACCAACCACTACAAAGATGTTTGTTGCTTTAAAGAGATTTTTGTATCCTAAGAATAGATAGAGCATTATATGCAAAAATGCTAGCAAATAGAATAGGAAGGCTATATCAAATAACATACATTCCTCCAAACTTAAATCAAATTGAGTATAAACTATTTATTTTACAATTAATAGTCTATATCTCATAAAAGAATTTGTCAAAAAATTTATTGTTTAATTTATACTTATTCGGTATGATTGTCCACAAAAAATTGAAGAGATAGACGGTGAAAAGTTTAATTAAGAAGAGTTGGTCTATAAGCTGGCCAATGATTCTGATTATGTTTTTTGAATTTCTAATAAGTCTTACTGATGTATATATTGCTGGTAAACTAGGTAAAGAATATCAAGCAGCTATTGGTTTTGTTTCTCAAATTTATTTTATTTTTATTGTTGTGGTTAATGCTATAACAATGGGAACTGTGGCTGTAGTTTCGAGAAAATGGGGTGAAAAAAATAGAAGTGAATTAGAGATAATTGTTTCATCAGTTTTTATATTAGCTGTTTTTATAGGTATTATTTTATCAAGTTTTGGAGTTTTGTTTGCAAAAGCATTAATTCTAAAAATACCCATTGTAGTTCATGTTAGAAAAATAGCTGCTGAGTTTGCTTTTTTTTATTCGTTTGGTCTTGTGTTTCATTATTTATTGATTTTAAGCAATGGTGTATTAAGATCTATTAAGAGTGTAAAAAAGTCTCTTACAACAATGTTTATTGTAGCTATGTCTAATGTCGCTCTTAATTTTTTGTTTGTATTTACAACACCTATTGGTTATAGAGGGGTAGCTCTTTCCACTGTTTTGAGTGTATTTTTTGGAGCTGTAATAAACTTTTTTTATTTGAGAGAATTGATTAATAAATTGGTCTTAAAAACTGATATTATTAAAAGAGTTTTAAGAATAGGTATTCCTAGTGGTGTATTACAGATAGGATGGCAACTTGGCTCTACAGTTTTATTTTTAATAATCAATTCTTTGAAGGAAAATTGTGTGGAAGTTATGGCGGCCTTTACTAATGGAATAAGGATTGAAGCAGCTATTTATTTACCTGCTTTTGCTTTTAATATGGCAAATGCTGTTATAATTGGAAATCTACTTGGAGAAAACAAGAAAAATGATGCTTTTAAAAATGGGCTTGTAACTGCTGTTATGGGGACTATTGTAGTCTTGATAATGACATTTTTTGTAATAATTAATGCTAGAAATATTGCAAAGTTTCTGTCAAATGACAGTATTGTTATAACTGAAACTATTAACTATTTATATATAAGTATGATTAGCGAACCTTTTATGGCTTGGGGAGTAATTTTAGGCGGAGCAATGTCGGGAGCTGGAGATACAAAAACTGTGATGAAAAATGTACTTTTTTCTTTGTGGGTTATAAGATTACCTTTGGCATTTGTTTTTGTGAGTATTTTAGGGTTTAGTGCTTCATATATATGGTGGAGTATGAATATATCAATTTTATTTCAATGTTTTTTAATGACAAGACAATATTGGAAGAAGAGGTGGATGGAATATGTTTTGTGAGAGAATATGTCTTAAACATAAGCAAATTTTATTTGATAGGCTTAAAAAAGTTAACACTATGATTTCTGAATATAATTTTGCCAATATTTATTTGTTTAGAGATAAACATAATTACGAATTGTGTTGGTACGACAGGAAAGATAACTCTAAGTATTTATTTATTAAAGGTGTTACCTATGATGGCTTGCTTTATATTATGCCTACTATAAACCTTATAGAAATTCCAAAAGATATAATTGTAGATGTTTTAAACTTTGTAGATACTATATTCCCTGTAGATGAGAAGTGGCTTAACTATTTGAAAGATCAGTTTGTTTTTGATTATAAAGATGGAGATTCTGACTATATATACACAGTTGAAAAAATTAGTACTTATAAAGGGAGAAAATTACATAAAAAAAGGAATTTGTTAAAGCAGTTTTACAGGCTTTATAAACATGAATGTAAGCCTTTAACATGTAATTTTGTAAATGATGCGAAAACAGTTTTAGATTTATGGGTAGATGAAAACGAATTAGATAGAGAAGCCACAGATTATTACGCATGTTTAGAGGCGCTTAATTTATTGGATGAACTTGTTTTATGTGGTTTGATTTATTATGTAGAAGGTAAACCTGCAGGTTTTATTCTTGGAGAAGAACATAATGATGATATGTTTGTTATTCATTTTGCCAAAGGGTTGAAGAAGTTTAAGGGGATTTATCAGTTCATTTATAATGATTTTGCAAAAAGATTACCTAAAAGGTATAAATATTTAAATTTTGAACAAGATTTGGGGCAAATGGCTTTAAGAAAGGCTAAATCATCATATTACCCAGATATTTTATTGAAAAAAATTAGAATTAGTTTAAAGTAAAATTAATACTTTGGTAGAGGTAGTTTATGGGTGTATTAAGAATCAAGTTAGCAGCTCCTGCTGGTTTTGGTATTATGAGTATAGGGGTATTGCTAACTAAGGTGTTAAAAAGGCATGGTTTGTATGTAATGGGATATCCAGAGTATCCTTCACTTATTCGTGGAGGTTATAATAGTTATCTTCTTTCTGTATCTGATGAACCTGTGTATTCTCCCTATAAAAAAGCAGATATTTTGTTGTCATATAGTAGCTTGTCTTTTGAAAAGGAATATTTAAAACCAGATACTATCGTAATTGCCGATTTTGACAAGTTAAAGATTGATAGATCAAACTTAAATTGCAAAATATATGATGTTCCTTTTTCTAAAATTATCAAAGAAAAGGAATTACCAGATATTGTACAAAATATTATTGGTATTGCTTATATTTGTAAAGGGATAGGGGTAGATATTTCTATTTTGCTGGATGTTTTAAAAGAAGCATTACCATGGAATATACTGAAAATCAACATTGAAGCTGCAGAATATGGGTATAAGTTATGTAAAAAACAGTTTATGAGTTTTGAATGGAATAATAAAGACTTAAGTGAGCATGTGATAATGACTGGAAATGAAGTAGCAGCAACATCTGCAATAGCTGCAGGTTTAAACTTTTACAGTACATATCCTATGACACCTGCTTCTTCCGTACTTCATTTTTTAGCAAAGTATGCCAAAGATTACGATATTATTGTAAAACATACGGAGGATGAAATTGCTGGGATAACGATGGCCATAGGGGCAGCATATGCTGGTGCAAGATCAATGACTGGAACATCTGGTGGGGGATTCTCTTTGATGGTGGAAGGTGTTGGACTTGCTGCTATTACTGAAATTCCTGTTGTATTGTTTCTTAGTCAAAGGCCCGGACCAGCAACAGGAATGCCCACATGGCAGGAGCAAGCTGATTTGAGATTTGTTCTTCATGCTTCACAAGACGAATTTGTGAGAGCTGTTTTTACTCCTGGGGATTTGAAAGAACTTTTTTATGCTGTATTTGATGCATTTAATCTTGCTGAAAAGTATCAGATTCCTGTCTTTGTGTTGTCTGATAAATATCTTTCTGAGTCCATATTTATGGAAAATGGTTTTAAGACAGAGGGCTTAAAGATCGATAGGGGGTATATATTTGAAGGGGATGAATCTGATCCAATGAACTTATTCCCTAGATATAAAGAGTATAGAGATGGTATTCCTAAAAGAACTTTTCCAGGTACCCCTGGTGGGATCCATAAAACCCCTAGTAATGAGCATGATGAGTATGGTTTTGTGAGTGATGATGCATATGTTAGAAAAAAACAGCAAGAAAGACGATTTAGAAAGTTAGAAAATTTAACTAAGGATATGCCGACGCCATTGCTTTATGGAGATGAAACTGCTGATGTTACTTTTATATCCTGGGGTTCTACAAAAACAGTCCTTTTAGAAACAATGAAATATGAAAAAAAATTTAATTTTATTCATTTTCCTTCAATATATCCTATTGATTGGAAGAATACAAAAGGGTTGCTTGAAACGAGAAAAAAAATGATTCTTTTAGAAAATAATTTTACAGGGCAACTGGGAAGCATTATTGCTGAAAAAACAGGGATAATCATAGAAGATAGATTTTTAAAGTATGATGGAAGACCGTTTTTTGTGGAAGAGGTTTTAAAAATATTGGAGAGGGTTTTATAATGAAGCCTATGGAGCTCAATACAAATAAAAAACCAGTATGGTGTCCAGGATGTGGTAATTATGCCATATGGAATGCTATTAAAGGCGCAATAGTGGAGTTAGATCTAAATCCATGGGAAGTAGTAACTATTTCAGGAATCGGCTGTTCTGGAAAAATGGTAAATCATATCAAATGTTATGGTTTTCATTCTCTTCATGGTAGAGTGTTACCTGTTGCTACAGGTATTAAATTAGCTAACAATAAACTTACAGTTATTGCTAACGGGGGGGATGGTGATGGGTACGGTATGGGGTTAGGACACTTTATGCATGCGATGAGAAGAAATGCAAACATAACTTATCTTGTTCATAATAATAGAACATATGGTTTAACAACAGGTCAAGCATCACCTACAACAAGAAAGGGGATTGTTACAAAGTCAACTCCTGAGGGTGTTATTGATGAACCTGTTAATCCTATTGCATATGCATTAAGTGCAGGTGCAACATTTATTGCAAGAGGTTATTCGGGTGAAAGTGGGTTGTTAAAAGAGTTAATAAAGGAAGGTATTAGTCATAATGGTTTTGCGCTTATTGATATTTTACAACCTTGCATAACTTTTGCGAAAGAGTTTTCTTATGATTATTATGATAACAAGGTTTATAAATTGGATAATGATTATGATTTTACTTCTAGAGAAAGCGCATATAAGTTGGCTTTTGAAGATGATAAGATTGCCCTAGGGATTATTTATAAAGATGTCTCTAAAGCGTCATATGAAGAACAACATTCAATTTTGAAAGAGAAGACGCTTGTGGAAAGTGATGTGGTAGTTAGAGATATATCTAGGATTTTATCTGCTTACAAATAATGGTATAGGTTTTGTGAAAACTAGGGTTTGCTTTGATTATTTCTTTTGAAACTAATGTGGTAGCGTTTCATTAATAGTTTGAGATAACTTAGGGGTTAAGAGTCTATTGCTTTTCATTTTGTTTGATGTTAAATTTTAGAAAAAATTGGGGGTGAGTTATGCAAATAAGTAAGGATATGGTAATTGCAGATGTATTAAGAAAATTTCCAAAGATTGTTGAAGTATTTGAAAAATTTAACATGGGGTGCGTTAGTTGTTTAGGTGTGCAAAACGAAACTCTTGAAAAAGGGTGTATGATGCACGGTATAAATGTTAATGAACTTATAAGAGCTTTGGAGGAATATATAAGTGAAAATTACTGATCTAAATAGTAGGTTTTTTATTATTGATCAAGGACCTACATATACCTGCGGTTTACATACTGAAGATGGGGTAGTTCTTTTTGATACATCACTTGATAGTTCGAAAGCCAAAAAAATTGATAAAGTTCTTCAAAGAAATGTATTTGCTATATTTCATACACACTCGCATGCTGATCATATTGGTGGAGATTTTTTCTTTGTAAAAAAGTACAATAGTAGTGTTTACATAGATAAAAGAGAGTTATCATTTATTGTTAATACGTTTTTAGAACCATCTCTACTTTATGGTGGAGCTGCTTATGTTGATATTACAGGGAAATTTTTGGCAGCTGATTCAGTGGAACTGGTTGATAGGCTTGAACGAGGGACTAATTTTTTGGATGAAAATGGTGTGGATGTTTATGATTTGAGTGGTCATTCACCTGGGTTGACTGGATATCTCGTTGATGAATATCTATTTGTTGGAGATGCATTATTTTCACCTGCCATTATGAAAAAGTATAAAATTTTGTATATTTTCAATCCGTTGGCATATCATCAGTCATTAAACAAGATTATAAAGATTAAGTGCAAAAAAGTTATTTTCTGTCATAAGGGTATGGTAGATAAAGAAGAAGTTAAGAGTATAGTTGAAATAAATTATAATCATTTAAACAGTATGTATAATACAATTTATGAACTTTGTAATGGGCTTACGGCTGAAGAAATAAGTGATGAATTATTTAGGAAATTCGACGTTAATATAGATATGGGATTGGTAAATCTGATAAATTCTACAGTAAAAGGTTATTTACATTGGTTGGAAAAAGATGGTAAGGTAAAACCATATTATAGTAAAGGGGTAAGATGGAAAAAAGTTTAATTGAAAGAAAAAAAATAGTTTTGGACTTTGCTGATAAATTTTATGTGTTTTCTGAAGAAATTAAACCTCAGATTAAACCTTTTGTTGATTATGATGAAATCCAATTTTCCGAAATTTTTAAAAATGAGAATCCTGTATGTGTGGAGATTGGTATTGGCAATGGTGAGTTTATAACTCATTATGCGGAGTTAAATAAGGAAGAAAATTTTCTTGGTTTTGAAGTGGTAAAGAAGATTTTGAAGAAGGCGATCAATAGAGTAGAGCGCAAGGGGCTTGAAAATGTTAGACTTATACACTTTGATGCAAAATTTTTTGTAAACCTTTTTCCTAACAACTCAGTAAAGAGATTTTATATAAATTTTCCTGATCCTTGGCCTAAAAAAAAGCATCATAAAAGAAGGTTATTAAAACCAGAATTTTTGAATTTAATATCAGAAAAACTATTGGTTGATGGTGAGCTTTTTATCGCTACTGATCATGTTGGGTATAAGGAAGAGATTGTGGCTAATTTGATTACATCTGGTAAATTTAAATCTGTTTTTGGTTGCTGGTATGTAAATGAACTGGTTAATTATTATCCTACAAAATATTATAGAAAATTTGCTTCAAAAACCGGTGTTTACTTCTTTCATTTGAAGAATGAAAAATAAATCGATCTTTTTTTCTATAATTTTTTTATTATTTATAACGTTAAATTTGTTTGCTAAGGGTGTAATAGTAATTGATATAAAAGGAATTATAACTTCAGCAACTACTAATTTTGTGAAAAAGGGGATTGCAACAGCTGAAAAACAAGATGGAATTTTGATGTTAAGAATTGATACACCAGGCGGCCTTCTGTCTGCCACAAGAAATATAGTACAGCTAATTTTTAAAAGTAATGTACCCGTTATTTCTGTAGTTTATCCTGCTGGTGCTAGAGCAGGTTCTGCTGGTTCTTTTATAGTTATGGCGTCAAATTATGCTTTGATGTTTGAAGGTTCTGTAATCGGTGCGGCTCATCCTATATCGATAACAGGAAAAAATATTGAAGGTGATATGAGAAAGAAGATTGAAAATGATACAGTGGCATTTATGAGAGCTATTGCAGAAAAGCGAAAAAGAGATGTAAGTAGTGCAGTTTTGATGGTTTCTGAATCAAAAAGTTATACAGATAAAGAAGCTTATAAAAATGGCTTGATTGATGGTATTGTAGATTCAGATAAAAAAATTGATTCTTTTTTAAAAGATGTATTTAAACTAAAAATTGTTAATTATATTTTTGTAAAGCCTACAACTTTTGAAAGAGTAAAATTTTTCTTGAGTGATCCTAATGTGCTTGTTTTGTTGCTTATAATTACTTTGCTTTCTTTTTATCTTGAGATAAAATTTGGAGGGACATTTGTTTTTGCTGGGGTAGCAATAATTTCATTTGTTCTTTTTTTAATAGGTCTTAATATTATACCTGTTAATTATTTTGCTTTATTGATGTTTTTGATTGGAATAGCGTTGCTTGTTATGGAAATTTTTATCCCTAGTTTTGGACTTCTTGCTTTTTTTGCCATTGTTTTAATCATATTAAGTCTTAATTTACTTTATAAAGTGGATGGAAATTTAGGGATAAAAGTGGCCTGGTATGTAATAGCAACTATTGTATTGATTATAGTTATGTTAATGTTATTTGTTGGCAAAATTATAATTAAAGATTATAAAAGAAATCCGGTTACAGGTGCTGAAAAATTTAAAAATCTAGAGGGAGAAGTAGTACATTGGGGTGATAACAAGGGAAAAGTTTTTATTAATGGTGAGTATTGGGATGCAATTAGTGATCAAATCTTTAAAGAAGGTGATTTGGTTAAAGTAAAAGAAGTAAAGGGGTTAAAATTATTAGTTGAAAAAGCAAAAGATGAGTGATTATCTCTTTATAAAAGATAGGTATAATAAATATTCCATTAGAGCATTGATTTCAGCATACGAGAAGTATTTTCCTTTTGATTATAAACTGTTAAATATTGAAGATATAGATCATTTAAATATTGAAGGCAAGGTTCTATTCTTTTCATTTAATACTTTTAATAAGAATAAATATTTTATTTTGGCAAAAAAAATAAAAGATAAGGGTGGAATTACTGTTTGTGGTGGACCTCATCCCACTGCTAGACCTTTTGAGTGTAAAAAATATTTTGATGCTGTTTGTGTAGGGGAAGGTGAAGAGGTTATTAGAGATATTGTGGAAGATTTTATAAATGGTTGTTTGAGTGGAATATATAAGAATTTTAATTTAGTTAATATTAATGATTATTCATCTTTTCCAAAAAGAGAAAAAATGTTTGGACCTATTGAGATTACAAGAGGATGTTATTTTCGTTGTAAATATTGTCAGACCCCAAATCTTTTTAATAAAAAGGTAAGGCATAAAGATTTGAATAGAATTTTTGAAGATATAGAATATGCGTATAAAAACAATAAAATTGACTTTAGATTTATCACGCCTGATGCTGCTATATATCAGCATGACAGAGGGGTGAATGTAGAAGCTATAAAAGAGCTTTTTGTTGGAATAAAACAGATTACAAGATATAATGGTAGAATCTTTTATGGCTCATTTCCTTCGGAAATAAATCCTTATCATGTTAATAAAGAGTTGATTAAACTAATGAAAAGTTTTTGTTCAAATAGTAGAGTTGTAATAGGATTGCAAACAGCAAGTGAGAGATTACTATCACAAATAAACAGACCTACTAATCTAGAAAAAGTTGAAAATGTGATTAATGAGTTTTTGAAGTTTGGTTTTGATGTTGATGTGGATTTTATTTTTGGATTACCTTTTGAACAAGAAGAAGATGTTATGGAGAGTATAAAGTGGATTGAAAGATGGAATAAAAGAGTTAGAATACATGCTCACTATTTTATGCCATTACCAGGTAGTGAGTTTGAAAATGAAATACCGTCACAGTTAAGTGAACGATCATTAATGCGGCTTAAGTCTTTGGAAGGTGAGGGAAAAATTTATGGGCAGTGGATAAAACAAATGGATTACTCGAAAAAATTCGTTGAAATCTAAAACAAAGTATGATTAAAATTATAGGTGTAGGTGTGAAGTGAAAAATGTTAGTAAAGAAAAAATAAAAGAATTAATAGAGTTTCCTGTAATATATACTTTTAAAGTAATAGGTATGAATAGTGATAATTTTGTTTCAAGTGTTGAAGCTATTTTTAGTCAAAAGGAAATTTTATCTTTAAAGAGGGAGAAAAGCAGGTCAAATAAATACATTTCATATACTATAGTTATTGAAATATTGAATGAGGAAGAACTGATAGCATATTATGAAAAGATTAAGAATATTGAAGATGCAAAGTTTTTTTTGTAGGGAGGAAAGATGTTAAAAAACATGTATCTTTTTTTAGAAAAGAATTTGTTTGATTCAGTAACAAAAAAACTTCTTGGTAATATTTCTATTTTAATTTTCATTCAGCTGATAAATACAATGATTTTTTTTAAAATAAAATCAACGTTAATAACTTATGTAAATGAAGGAAATATAGTTCTGGCAAGAAAGGTTCTGCAAGAAAGTTCGTTATATTTTATTGTGATGTCAGCAGTGTCTATATTGGTAGCTTTTATTATTGTTTATTTTTTAAGATTTTTAATACTTAATCCATTGAAAAAGGTTATTAGGATTTTTAATGAGATTAGCAGAGGTGAAGGTGATCTTTCCCAAAATTTACCTGTTGTTACTTATGATGAATTTAGAACTCTATCGAGTAGTTATAATGACTTCATAAGAAAACTTAGAGAAATTATAGACAATGTTAGATCTCATGGGATTCTTATTGCAATAAGTTCAGCAAAAGTTAAAGCTAAAATAGGTCAAGCTACTATTAATGCGGAGAAGCAAAATGAACTTGCTCAACTTATTTTTAATGCGAGTAATGAAGCAAATATTGCCATAGGGGAAGTTACAAAAAATACACAAGTAGTAACAGATACAACAAAAGAAAACTTAGATTCTGCTAAGGAATCTTTATTAAAAATGAATGATATTGCAGATAAAGTGAAAAAAATAAATGACCAATTTCAGCAGTTTGTTAGTGTTGTAGAGATGTTAAGTCAAAACTCTGAAAAAATAAAACAGGTATTAAATTTGATTCAAGATATAGCTGATCAAACTAATTTGTTAGCGCTTAATGCTGCCATTGAAGCTGCTAGAGCTGGTGAACATGGTAGAGGTTTTGCAGTAGTTGCTGATGAAGTGAGAAAATTAGCTGAAAAAGTGAAAGATGCAACTGATGAAATCAACCAAAATATTAAGAATATGATAGATAATGTTAATGTTACCAAAGGTGAAAGTGAGCATATTGTGAAAGATGTTAGAGAAGCTACGATGGTTATTGATAAAACGGCAAATCAGTTTGAAAAAATGATCAGTGATTTTGAAAATAACAGTGATCAATTGTTGAAAATAGCTTCAGCTATTGAGGAGTTGTCTATTACAAATGATGAAATACATAAAAACGTAGAGGAGATACATGCTTTAAGTCAAGGTGTTTTAAGTAAAATGCAAGAGGCAAATGTTGCCACTGATGAGTTGAACAAAGAAACACAGCTTATGCAGGTATTAGTTTCTAAATTTAAAACTGGTGCAGGAGAGTGTAAATTTGAGACTGTATTAAATATTGGGATGAAGTACAGAGATATCTGTTATGAGAAAATTAAGTCTATTAAAGATAGGGGAATAGATGTGTTTGATGCGAATTATATCCCCATACCTGATACTAATCCTCAAAAATATAAAACGAGTTATGATACTTATTTCGAAAAAGAGTTGCAGCCTATTTATGACAGAGGTGTCGAGGAAGTACCTGGTGGTATTTTTATGTTGTGCGTTGATAGAAATGGGTATGCGCCAACACATAATTCTGAGTATTCAAAGCCGATCACGGGTAACTATGAAGTAGACTTAATAAATAGTAGGGATAAAAGGATTTTTAATGATTCAACGGGGCTAAGTGCTGCGAAAAATAGAGAAAAATTTTTACTACAAACATACATGAGGGATACAGGTGAGATCCTTTGTGATCTTTCTTTTCCTATAATAATTGATGGTAATCATTGGGGAGCAATAAGGATAGGTTTTGATCCAAAAGAGGCTTTTTGTTTATCTAAATAAATTAGATGGAGTTGATCAATTTTTTAAAATGATTTATAAAAAACTTGTTAGATTTATTGGTTTTGTTGATTTTTTGTTTAACGGTGGTATATATTTAGTATGTTCTATAATGATGATTTAAGTTTATAAAATTTATAAAAAATGAGAGGTGTATTGTGACTTATAAGGCTAATGTTAAATTAGTACAATCAGTTCTTCATGCGTTGCAGTTATTTGAAGTATTTAGAACAGCTGAAAATAAGGATGAGTTTGGGGTAACTGAATTAAGTAAGTCTTTGGGGCTACATAAAAACAATGTTTTTAGATTATTGGCCACCCTTGAATCTAGAGGGTATATTGAGCAAAATCCCGAGACAGAAAATTATAGACTTGGGATTGAGATTTTTAATTTAGGGCAACAATTTATTAATAAGCTTGGTATACTAAAACTTTCAAAACCTTTTATGGAAAAGATTGTGTCTGAGGTTAATGAATCAGTATATATTGGTATTTTAAGAAAAGGGTATGTTGTGTATTTAGATATCGTAGAAGCTAATCAAAATGTGAGAGTTGTATCTAGAGTTGGTAAAGATGTTCCGGCTTATTGTACAGCTATTGGTAAAATTCAGCTTGCTTATGCTTCTGAAGAGGAGATTAATAGTATTTATATGGGTGCTAGGTTGAAGAGGTTTACAGATAATACTATTACTTCTTTGCCTGAATTGAAAAAGCATCTTAAAGATGTTCTTAAAAATGATTATGCTTTGGATAATGAAGAGTATGAAGAAAGGGTAAGGTGTATTGCCGTTCCTATTAAAGACTATTTAGGAGTGCCTGTTGCAGCTCTTAGTGTGACAGGACCAGCATGTAGAATGAGCGATGATAAAATATTTAACGAAATTTATCCTGTGGCAAAAAGGTATGCAAGGGAAATATCAAAAAGGCTTGGTTATCAAGGGTAATAATTTTTTAAAAAGTGCTTGACATTATAGAACAAATTATGTAAAAGCTTCTTGCTTTCAACGGAAGCCCAGGTAGCTCAGTCGGTAGAGCAGAGGACTGAAAATCCTCGTGTCGGTGGTTCGATTCCGCCCCTGGGCACTTTTTAGTTTTCTAATTGATTTCAAAGCCAATTCGCCAATTCAAATGATTATAGAGTTTTTATTCTTTACGTATTATTCAGATTAAAATTGGTTAATTAAATCCTTTTTCTTAATAGGGATATCTTCATATTTATAAATCTGATTATTTATCTCAATAATAGTAGCTATTATACTACCACTACCACAAGCTATTTCGATACCATTTTTATTTTTTTCAATGACTTCTCCTGGTTTACCAAAGTTACCTTCCCATTTTTCTATTGCACATTTCCATATTATAATTTTTTCTGAGTTAAAATAAGCGTGTGCACCAAAGAATGGATAAGAAAAAGCTCTAATGTGATTATAAACTGCATAAGCTGACTTGTTAAAATCTATTATTGCATCCTTTTGTCTTTTTCGTACAAGGTAGAAAGAAAGATTTTCATTTTGTTTTTTCTTATCTTTTAAATTGATTTGGTTATTTTTTAATAAATTTAAAAAATTATAAAGCTTTTTAACGCAGTTGCTTATGAAATCTACAGGGTAATCTGTAAACAGAATATCAATTTCTTGCTGGTAAATAATGTCGCCCGCATCTACTTTTTCATTGGGCATATAGATTGTTATTCCACTTTTAACTACTCCTCGATAAATCTGTTCGGTTATTGCACCATACCCCCTATACATTGGCAAAAGAGATGGATGGTAATAAAGTACTTGAAAAGGATAGTTTGAGTTTTTAAAAAAATCTTTAGTCCAGTCTATACAAATGGCAAATTCACAATTTTTTATTTTGGTTTTGCAGTTTTTATAACGATTGTTTGTTAAGTAGGTGATATTGAACTGTTTTGCAAATTTAGAGAAATCATAAACTTTTTGTGATCTTTTAAAATTGGGATGATATGTGTATATGTTATATTCAAAATCTTTTTCTTCTAATAATAATTCCATAAATTTATAACCGGTATAATTATCAAGGAAAAGTGATATTTTCACCAACTACCTCCTCCACCACCACCAAATCCTCCTCCTGAAAATCCTCCTCCACCTCCGCCTGAAAATCCACTACCAACGCTACTGCTAGTTTGAGGTGATGAAGTAAAGGCTGTATTCATAACTTTCATTGAGTCATTCAAACTGTGAACAAATAATACGGTAGTGAATCTTCGATGAGTTGAGCCTCTATACCATTTTGGTGGTTCTGTTATTAAATCTTTGAATTTTTGTGCAACTTTATCTTCTATTCCAAGAGCTACTGCATATGGGAGTATTTTATCAAAATAGTTAGGATCTTGTTTTAGGAGGATTTTTAGTTTTGGTTTTTCTACTCTTTCAATAAATTCTTTGAAACCGTTGACAAGTTGATAGACCTTTGTACCTTTTTCAGTTTTTTTGGACATTATTCTTGCAAAAATGAAAATAATTGCTGCTGATATGGCGAATGAGACAATATAGTCGATACGTTGAAAGAAGATACCTATTCCAACACCTAGGATGAACATAACAACAGATATAAAGTAAGAGATAGTAGTTAGTGTTTGCGAAGTTGATTCATAATAGTCTTGCAGTGTCATTTCATTTTCTAACTGTTCTCTGGCGTCATTTAGATAAACATAAAATCTGTTTTTTAAAGAACTGATTCTGACGCTTTTTGTGGTGCCAGGAAATAATCCATAAAATATAGTTTTTTCAAAAGATTTTGCATTTTCTGGCAGATCTTTTAATTTGCTTAATATATAATCTTTCTTTTTGAGTATTAAACCGTTACTATCTGTTTCTTCAATTTCTAGATAACCGTTTGCTGCCCAGTAGAAAATAAGAGAAATTAGGTCTCTGTTGTCAGTTTTATCATCTATCAAGACTCCTGCTTCTGCAGGAGTAATGTTTTCTGGTAGTTTATATTGTACAATTTTTATAATATTTTTATCTTTTCCGAAAAGATACCAGAGAATAAACATGGAGATAAAAACTATTAAAGGTAGTAAGTATATCTTATTATTGAGAATAACAAATGAAACTCTTGAAAAAAAAGAGCCTTTTGAGATAAGGTTATGAGGAAACCAAATTCCTACTGTAATACCATTTTTTGGTGGCAAAGTATTATTTATCTCTCCAGTTATTAAACCCTCACTTGCTATGTAAGATATGTCATTGTTTCTTTCACCATATTTTCCAGAAACTATAAAGTATTTGGTTTCATCAGGTTTGTAACTGTTTGGGAAATAAATATTGAAGGTTGCTTTTTTTATTGGAACAGGCCATTCTTGACCTATTACATTGAAATAAAATTCGCTATGGTCATTAAAAAAGTTGATAGCACCATAAATTTTATATTTTATGATATATTGAATGTCACCATTAACAAATTTATTTGCACTGCCGATTTTTATAAAAACATAGTTGTCTTTTTTATGTGTAGTAAAGTTAAAGTTTTCCACTTTGATATCGTAGATTTTTATTTTATAAGTTTTTCCGTAAATAAATGGTCTTTCAAGGTTTTTGTCTATATTCTTTACAGTATATTTATATGGAATTTTCCTAAAAATACCGTGACGAGGAGTATTGAAATGAACTAATATTTTTTCTTCTACATCAATGATAGAGTTTTTGTTTATGAACATATTTACTACGTAATCTTTTATGAAGAAGTACTCAGCTTTTGCGATACTAGAAAAAGCGAATAGTAATAAAGTTACAAGGAAGATTAATAGTTTTTTCATTTTATCTCCTACAGATTAGGTATTTTTGTGAATGTAATATATAAAAGTATCATTTACACTTTTGCTTTCACGAGTTGTTTTGCCGATTTGCTAAAATTTTACTTTTACGTTTTTCCTTTCCATTTCTTCTTTTATTTCAAAGAAATCGCGTTGTTTGAATCCAAACATATTTGCTATTATTAATGAAGGAAATGCTTCACAAAGTATATTATAATCCCTAACAACAGCATTATAATATCTTCTTGCATTCTGGATATTTTCTTCTATTTCATATAATGTGTTTTGAAGATTTAAAAAGTTTTGGTTAGCTTTTAAGTCCGGATAGTTTTCTGCGAGGGCAAAGATTGTTTTTAGAGTGCTTGTGAGCATATTTTCAGCATGAGCTTTTTCTTCAACATTTTTGGCATTTAATGCCATATTTCTTGCTTTTATAACATTCTCAAGAGTCTCTTTTTCATGCTTAGCATATCCTTTTACTGTTTCTACCAAGTTTGGTATAAGGTCATATCTTCTTTTGAGCTGTACATCAATGCCACTCCAAGACTCATCCACTTGATTTTTAAGTTTAATGAATTTGTTATAATAGTAGATAAATAAGATGACTAAGAAAGTAATTAATCCAATGATTATAAGACCTATGGTCATTTTAATCCTCACTTAGTATATTTTATGTTGCAACAAACCATTACTTTTTATATATCATACATTGAGAAAAAATAAAAGGGAATGAAATCAAATGGTAAAATTTACTGTTTTGGGTTCTGGCTCGGCTGTTCAGTATGAAAATAGGGGAGCTTCATCTTATCTTTTGAAATATAATAATAAGAATATTATTCTTGATGCTGGTTTTTGCTTACTTGATAGACTTGAAAAGGTCTCGGTTTTTGCTGATGAAATAGATTATATTTTTATTTCTCATAAACATCCCGATCACTTCATGGGACTTGTACATTTTCTTTTTGCTAGAAAGAATAAATCTTCATATTCCAATAACCACTTAACTGTTTTTGGATTTAAGGGGCTAAAAAGTTATATTTGTGAGTTTAAGAAGATACTTGGACATTGGTTAGAGCCTGAAATTGACATAAAAATAATTGAAGATACGAAATTTTCTTTCGATGATTTTGAATATGAATTATTTAAGACGGTGCATTCTGATGAATCTGTTGGTATTAAAATTTACATTGCTGGGAAAAAAATTGTTTATACAGGTGATTCTGAATATTTTGATGATTTAATTCATCATTCTTATGGAGCGGATTTATTTATAGCTGATTGTGGCAAAATTAAAGGTGAGACAATGAGTGGGCATATGTCCTATGATGAGATATTAAATATAGCTGTCAGTGCAGATGTAAAAAATCTTTTGTTTTCACATTTTTATCCAAATTCTGATAAGTTTGAAATCAGTTCAAATAATTATAATTTTAATATATTTAAGGCGAGAGACTTAATGTCAATATTTTTATAACTTTTTTTTTTGAGATTGTATAGAAAGATATGTATTATAAGAAATTAAAATGATTTTCTTTTTTACAACTGGAGGTGATGTATTTATTTGATTACTGGTGCTACTGGTTTTATAGGGAAAAATCTTATCAAGAATCTAAGCCCTGATGAATATTATGTTTTAGGTAGGAGAAACTTAGGTTTTGCTAATTTTATCTCATTTGACATATCATCTGATAAAGAAATTGTAATTCCAGATACCGTAAATACGGTAATACATATGGCAGGGTGTACAAAGGCTATTAACAAGCAAGATTATTTTAAAGTTAATGTTGATTGGAGTAGGAGATTAATAAGTGCTTCTGTCAAATCTGGAGTTAAAAAGTTTATTTTTATTTCATCTCAGGCTGCCGCTGGAAATAGAGCTATTAATGAAGAAGATGAATGTATTCCTGTAAGTATGTATGGTAAGAGTAAATTAATAGCTGAAAAGGAGATTCTAAAATATAAAGATAAAATTTGTATTATTATAATAAGACCACCCGCTGTTTTTGGCCCATATGATTCAGATTTTTTAAAGACATTTAAGTTGGTGGAAAATGGTATTATTCCAATTGTTAAAAATAGTCAGTTTAGTTATATCTTTGTAAAAGATTTGGTTGATTCTATATTGCAAATTTCAAAAATAGATATAACTAGCGGTGAAATCTTCTTTGTTTCAGCTGATAAACCAATTTTTCAAACGGATTTTATAAAAACAATAGCTAATATTATGAATAAAAACGTTAAGTTTATAAGGATACCAGAACTTGTAGCTTATTCTTTGGCATATATTAATGAAATAAAATCAAAACTGTCTGGTAAACCAGATATTTTATCAGTTGATAAAGTGAGGGAAATTGTAGCAGGTGATTGGATTTGCGATAATAGTAAAGTAAAAAAATATATTAATTTTCAAGAAACTCCTATTGAGGTTGCCCTTGAAGAAACATTCATATGGTATAAAGAGAATAATTGGTTATAATTTTCTACCGCATGATTTTCTTACAATTACTTATTTTGTTTTTATAACATTTATTATTATTGTTAATTATGGTAATGTAGATAGTGCTCATTGGTATATTTTATTTCACTTAGCTGTTTTGTTTTTTATTTTTTTGTTAGCTAAACATGATAATAATAAAATAATATGGTTACTTAGGTTTTTACATTTGTTTTATCCAATATTGTTATTTACTTTTATCTATCAAGAAACTGGAGTGTTAAATCAAATTTTTCATAAAGGGTATTTTGACGATCTATTGTTAAAATGGGATAACATGCTTTTTGGTAATTCACCAATTTTTTGGTTTTATGAGTTATTTCCACAAAAGTTGATTTCAGAATATTTTCATTTTTCTTATTTTTTTTACTATCTTATGGTACCTTTAACTTTTGTTTATATATTTATAAAATTAAAAACAGATAATTTGAAAAGGAATGAATATATTCTGGAGTACATGTTTACTCTATGTTTTTCCTTTTATCTTTATTATACAATTTTCATTTATTTTCCTGCTGTTGGTGGTAGAACATATGTGGATATATATGCAAGAAATGGATATATTTTTAAAAAAATTGTTGATTACATATATTTAACTCAGGAGATCGACGGCGGAGCATTTCCATCATCACATGTTGGTATTGCCATATTATGTTTGATGAATTTAAAAAAAGTAAAAGGAGTGTTTTATAAAGCAATGTTGATTCTTGTGCCTTCACTTGCTTTAGCAACTGTGTATTGTGGCTATCATTATGGAATAGATTTGATTGGAGGAATAGTTAGTGGTTTTGTGTTTTATTATATAGGTCGAACAATTTACAGATTAATATGGGGTTAAGTTAATATTGTTATATACTGATTAAACAATCTTTTGCAAAAAGGATAGATAGCAGAAACATAATTTTCTTGTAATTTGGTAAATTTTATGTATTTTCTTAAAATTGTATTATTATTCAAGAGGTTATTAATATTTTTTTAATTTTTTTGATGGTGAAATTGTATATACGTAATAAAAAATTCTTTTATGAAAAGAGGAATGTATGAAAATTGGGATTAGTTTAGGAAGTGGTGCAGCGAGGGGGCTTGCTCACATCGGGATATTAAAAGCTTTTGATGAAGCAGAAATTCCGATATATGCTATAAGTGGTTCTAGTATGGGAGCTTTAATAGGTGGATTATATTCTGCAGGTTATGATATTTTACATCTTGAAAAAATGATTTATGAGCTTGATTGGAAAATTTTTACTGAATTTTTTGATTTAAAAATCACAAAATCTGGGCTTGTTGATGGTAAAAAAATAGAAAATTTTATTAATGAATTTGTAGGTGACGTACAGATAGAAAACCTTGATATTAAGTTTTGTTGTGTTGCCACAGAGCTTATCACAGGCAATGAAGTGATTTTTAAATCTGGCTCTCTCATTAAAGCTTTAAGAGCAAGCATCTCTTTTCCTGGTGTATTTATACCTGCTTATTTAGATGGTATGTTTTTGATTGATGGAGGATTAAAAAATCCTGTTCCAGTAAATAGGTTGCCTGATGATTGTGACATAAAAATTGCAATTCATGTTGGGCCTTTTGCAGAAAAAGAAGAACTTGTAAGTAGATATTATAAAAACGATAATTTTGAAAAAGAAAATAAAAGCGGATTTTCTCTGTCTATAAATAAATTTATTAAAGATATTTTAAATTTAAGTAATGGAAATGGAACAATAAAATATCCTAATATATTTGAGATATTGGTGCAGAGTATTGCTATTTTACAGGAGTCGGTAGCAGAATATGTAATGGATGATGTACAATGTATAAGGGTTAAGCCAGATTTAGATAATTTTAAATTAACCGATTTTACAAAAGCAAAAGAAATAATTAATATTGGATATCAGGAAGGAAAGTTGTTAGTTAAAAAAATATTAGAAAAGGGGGAGTTATGAACAAAGAAAGAAGTTTGGCTTTTTCTGGTCTTATTTGTGCATTATTGGCAGTAAGTACTTTTGTTAAAATTCCAATTGACCCTGTTCCTTTAACTCTTCAACCATTTGTTGTATTGCTAACACCTATGATATTCGGTTTACGGGTATCATTAGTTGGGTTTGTAGCATATTTAATTTTGGGGTTAGTGGGATTACCTATTTTTGCTCATGGTGGTGGTATTGCATATGTATTGCAACCAACATTTGGTTATTTGATAGGTTTTGTATTATCTGCAATTCCAAATGGTTATTTTGCCAGATTTAAAAAGTTTACTTTTTATTTGTTAGGAGGGATATTGGGACTAGTAGTTATATATGGTTTTGGAGTAATTTATTTGTATGTGAATTTGAATTTTATACAGCATAAAGCAATAGATTTAAGTAAGGTGTTGTATATTGGAATGTTATTGCCTTTACCTTTTGACATTATAAAGCTTGTTATTGCAGCTGTTATCGCAAATAAATTAAAAAATGCTATTCATAGTTAGTTGTGATTACTTAGGAGTTATGGTTAACTAATATCACTTATTATTGTTAATGAAGAGGGGGAGCTGTCCTAATAAAATCAGGACAGCTTCAAGATTAAATCACCAGCTTCTACTTTATCCCCTTCGTGCAGGAGGATTCTCTCAACTGTTCCATCACAATTTGCGTTGACTTTTGTTTCAATTTTCATTGCTTCAGTGATTACTAAAAGATCACCTTTTTTTACAGAATCACCTTCTTTTACAAATATTTTTACTATCTTACTTGGCATTGTGGCACAAACATGTTTTGGATTTGTTATATCACCTTTTTCATTTGATTTTATAATATCTGTTATTTTTTCATCTTTCACTGCAACTGTTCTCGGTTGCCCATTCAGTTCAAAAAAGAGTCGTCTATACCCTTTTTCATCTACATCACTTATACCTAAATATTTTATTATTAATGTTTTACCTTCTTCTATATCTACACTTATTTCTTCATTTGGATTGAGTGGATAAAAAAATGATTTTGTGTCAAATATGGAGCCGTCACCATATTCTTCTATGAATTCTAAGTAGTTTTCGAACACTTTTGGGTACAAGGCATAAGAGATTAAATCTTCATCTGTAAAATGATGATTTTTAAATTTGTTTTTTAATTCGTTTTTTGCTTTATCAAAGTCAAAAGGTTTTAATAATTTACCAGGTCTAACAGTAATGGGTTTTTCATCTTTGAGCACTATTTTTTGAAGTTTTTTATTAAAACCGCCATATGGTTGCCCTAGATAACCTTTGAAAAAACTTACGACTGAGTCAGGGAAAGATAAAGTGTCACCTTTTTCATATAGGTCTTTTATTGTAAGGTTGTTTCTTACTAAAAAGAGGGCAAGATCACCTACTACTTTTGAAGAAGGTGTGACTTTGATAATGTCACCTAGAGCGTTATTAACCTCTTTATACATTTTTCGCACTTCTTCCCATTTGTCCAGCAATCCCATTGCTTCAACCTGAACCACAAGATTGGAATATTGACCTCCAGGTATTTCGTGTTCATACACTTCTGCCGTAGCAGCTTTTAATCCACTTTCAAACGGAAAATAGTACCTACGTACTCTTTCAAAATAATCAGATATTTTTTGGGCCCATTCTTTATCAATGGATGAATTTTTATTAGTATGTTCTAGTGCTGCTATAATAGAGTTTAAATTAGGTTGGCTGGTAAGACCGCTCATTGAACTGATGGCACAATCTACTATATCGGCACCGGATTCTATGGCCATGAGCAAAGCTGCTTCTCCATTTCCACTTGTGTCATGTGTGTGAAAATGTATTGGTAGGCCTGTTTCTTCTTTAATTGCTTTTATGAGTTTTTTTGCTGCATATGGTTTTACAAGGCCAGCCATGTCTTTTATTGCTAAAATATCAGTACCAGCTTCTGCAAGTTTTTTTGCAAGATCCACATAATATTTTAAAGTATACTTATCTTTTTTATCATCTAAAATGTCTCCTGTGTAACATATTGCAGCTTCAGCAATTTTTTCATTTTTCTTAACTTCGTCAATAATTGGTGTGATTTGTTCGGTATTGTTAAAACAGTCAAAGATTCTAAAAAGATCTATACCATTTTTAGCTGAAAGCTGAATAAATTTTTTAACTACATTATCAGGATAATTGGTATAACCAACGGCGTTTGATGCTCTAAGTAACATTTGAAAAAGTATATTGGGAATTTTTTCTCTTAATAGACGTAACCTATCCCATGGTGATTCCTTTAAAAATCTATAAGCGACGTCAAATGTTGCTCCACCCCACATTTCCAAGGAAAACAGTTGGTGCATATGATGAGCATAGGCATCTGCAATTTGTAGTATATCATATGTGCGAAGCCTTGTGGCTAATAGAGATTGATGAGCGTCACGAAATGTGGTGTCGGTGAAAAGAACTTCTTTACTTTGTTGAATATAACTTAAAATCCCTTTAACCCCTTTTCTGAGAAGAATATCTCTAGTACCAGCAGGTATTTTTTCTCCATACTTGACTACGGGTAGTTTAATTTCTGGTAGGACTGTGTTTTGGCTAATTTTTGCATTTGATGGATTGTTTACTATATTGTTTCCAAGAAATTTTAAGGCTTTTGTGGCTCTATCTTTTCTTTTCTTAAATATGAAAAGTTCTTTTGTGTTGTCTACGAATGTAGTATCAAAGTTGCCTGTTAAAAATTTTGGATGTGTAATAACGTTTTCAAGAAATTGTATATTTGTTTTGACACCGCGAACTCTAAATTCGCTTAAAGCTCTATACATTTTCCTTGCAGCTTGTTCAAAAGTTAGTGCCCAAGAAGAAACTTTTACTAATAAAGAGTCATAATATGGAGTAATTCTTGCGTTAGTGTAGGCATTTCCTACATCTAATCTTATACCAAATCCTGATGCTGACCTGTATGCTTCTAATATTCCTGTATCAGGTAGAAAGTTGTTTTCAGGATCTTCCGTAGTAACTCTGCACTGTATAGCAAAACCATGTTTAGTAACTGATGACTGGTTTTGTATATTTATTTCTTTATCAGAAAGTTTTTTGCCAGCAGCTATATATATTTGCGATTGGACAATATCTATACCAGTAATCATTTCTGTAATTGTATGTTCTACCTGAATTCTTGGATTTACCTCAAGAAAATAGAAATTGTTTTCATTATCTATCAAAAACTCTATAGTTGCCGCACTTATAAGGTGTGACTTTTTCCCTATTTCTACGGCTGCATCATAGATTTGCTTCAAAACACTTTCAGGGATGTTTAATGCTGGAGCTATCTCTATAAGTTTCTGATGTCTACGCTGTATAGAGCAATCTCTTTCAAAGAGGTGTACAATGTTTCCGAATTTATCAGCAAGTAACTGGACTTCTAGATGTTTAGGATTTTTAATATACTTTTCAAGAATAATATCATCGTTTGCAAAGGATTTTAAAGCTTCAGATTTTGCTGAGTAAAAATTTTCTTCAAGTTCTGCTTCGTTTTGTACTATTCTTATTCCCCTACCACCACCTCCAGCTGTTGCTTTAATCATTAATGGGTACCCAATGATTTTTGCAACTTGTTTTGCTTCTTTAAGTGAATTGATTTTATCAGAACCATCAATAACTGGGACGCCACACTCTTTAGCTAAATCTTTGGCTATTTTTTTATCTCCAAAGATTTTAATTGTTTCTGGAGAGGGACCTATAAAAATAATACCTGTTTTGTCGCATTTATCAGCAAATTCGTATGATTCAGCAAGAAATCCATAACCTGGGTGGATAGCATCAATATTTTTTTTGATACATAAATCAATAATTTCATCAGCGTTTAGGTAAGCTGATACTGGATCAAGTCCTTTTCCAATAAGATATGCTTCATCAGCTTTGTATTTGTGAAGCGAATACTTGTCTTCTTCTGAATAAACAGCTACAGTTCTAATCCCAAGTTCGGTTGCAGCTCTAAATATTCTTATTGCTATTTCACCTCGATTTGCCGCGAGTATTTTTTTTATTCTCATTACACCCTCCTTATGTAAAAGGTGTTTAATATAGAAAAATAAAATTGTCAATAAATATTTTAAAATCAATAAATTATTGTAAAAATAAAATTAAATATTAATTTAAATCAGGTTACTTATTGTAAATAAATATCATAGGTATGATTTTATTGAACAAAGTTAAGTTTTATGTCTGTTAATGGAAAATTAATAGAAAAAAATAATAATAAACTAAAATAATTGGCTTTGTGTGGATAATACTACTGTTTATTAGTTGGTATTAAAAGAAATAGTAGTATAGTAATATTTGATTTTTTAATAAAAGGGCAGGGTGTTTTATAACACCCTAAAGAAATTGATATATTATTTGATTGTTTTATAGATTACTTTTTCTGCTATTTTTTTGTATGCATTTGATACTTCTGAGGTTGGATATTCAAGAATATATGGTTTTCCTGCATCACCATGTGCCACGACAAGTGGATCGATAGGTATTCTACCTAAAAAATCAACATTCAACTCTTTTGCTGCTTTTTCGCCACCCCCAACTTTAAATAGATCTATTTTTTCACCACAATTTGGGCAAATAAATCCGCTCATATTTTCAACGATACCAATAACCGGGATATTCAATTTCCTACTAAATGTTACAGATTTTCTTGAATCTAATAGGGCAACTTCTTGAGGAGTTGTTACGATAATACTTCCATCAACGTTTTCTATAACATGAGCAACACTTAATGGTTCATCACCTGTACCCGGAGGCAAGTCAATTATTAAGAAATCGAGTTCACCCCAATTTACATCACTAATAAATTGCTCTATTAAGCTATGTTTTAAAGGTGCTCTCCAAATAACGGCATCATCATCGCTTTTAAGAAGAAATGCTACAGACATAACTTTTAGATTTTCAATAGGTTCAAAAGGGATGATACCTCCAGCTGATGACAGTACTCCTTTTTCATTAATTCCAAGCATTTTTGGAATATTGGGTCCATGTATATCAGCATCTAAAATACCTACCTTGTGTCCTAACATGTTTAACATTGTGGCAAGATTTGTGCTCACAGTTGATTTACCTACACCACCTTTACCACTCATTACCATTAATGTACATTTGATTTTTGAGAGTCTTTGTTTTAAAAGTTCTTTTGTGTGCTGTTCTTTTTCAGAAGTGTCGCAACTGCTTTGAGATGAACAGCTGCTGCATGAGCTATTTGAATTGCATGAAGACATTTGAAACCTCCTTGTTGTGTTTATAAACAAATGCTAATATAGTTAGAAATATGAAATTTTCAATAAAAATAAAATTAAAAGGTATGGTTGAAAGTGTATCAAAAATGATGTAAAAAGGTTTAAAGGAGTTTAGGATGAAAATTTTATTAACTAATGATGATGGTATATATTCAAAAGGAATTTATGCTTTGTATGAAAAGCTTTCTGAAATAGCAACTGTGGTAGTAGTTGCACCTATTACTGAGCAAAGTGCTGTTGGGCATGCTATAACAATTTCTGACCCTTTGAGGATTTATGAAGTTACAAGAAAAAACAAATTTTTTGGCTATGGTGTTAAAGGGACACCTGCTGATTGTGTTAAGTTAGCATTTGACGATATTTTAACAACAAAACCGGACTTGGTAGTTTCAGGTATAAATCATGGGGCAAATCTATCTTCAAATGTTATTTATTCTGGAACTATTTCAGCAGCCACAGAAGGTGCTATGATGGGGGTTAAGTCTTTTGCTATAAGTCTAGCTTCTGTAGAATATGGTGATTTTTCTGTTGCTGCACAGTTTGGTAAATTTTTTGCAAAATATTTATATGAACTTGATGTGGGTGAAAATCTTCTGTTTAATATAAATGTTCCACCATTAAAGCGAGATGAAATTAAAGGATGGAAATTTACTGTGCAGGGTAAAACAAAATATCTTGATACTTTTGAAAAGAGAGTTGATCCAAGAGGTAATACTTATTATTGGTTAACAGGTGAGAAAATTGAGGTTGAGTCTGTTGATGAAAGTGATGATAAAGCGATAAACAGTGGTTATATAAGTGTTACTCCCTTAAAATACGATATGACAAATTATAATTTTTTTCATAAGATGAAAATGGAGGTCAAAGAATGGGAAGAATGAAATTTATTGTTTTTATATTTATTTTTTTAGTTTCATTGACAGTTTTAGTTGGTTGTGAAGGATGTTCAAACTCTACTCCTACATCTCCCGAGCAGACAAATACTCAAAATCAATGAAAAGGTTACGGTTATTTTTATTAGTTTTAATATTTTTTCCTTTAATATCCTATGCTGCAGTTGAGGTTCCTAATTTTTCTTTTGTAGGTAAAGAAGTATCTTCTTTTAATATTAAACCTTCGTTTAGTAATGTAAAAATAAATTTTTCCGATATATCCCAGTTTAATAGTTACTTGCAGTCTGCTAAAATAAAAATTGAAGAGCCTCAAAAAAGAGAATTTAGAGCTAGTGAGCCAGGAAATATATATTCATCAAAATTTGGTACAGCACTGTCAGTAATTTTTGTGGGAGAGAAAGCTTATAGAAATTATCTTTTAAAAAATTTTTTAAAAGGGGATTACATCAATGTAATTGAGAACTACAAAAAGTATTATGAAAAGTTAAAGGACGAAAAAATTAAAGATGAAGTGGATTTTATTTATGCCGTTTCCCTTTTCAAAGCAAACTTCAAAAGTGAAGCATTTGAAAAATTAAATAAGATAATTTATAGCGAAAATATTTTCAGAGATTCGGCTCTTGATTTTTATTTTGACGTTTTGTATGGGATTGATAATAAAAAATTGATAAATATTTATCAAAGTATTGATTATAAAACACCTTATTCTACATATGTTTACCTTTCTATTTTGAAACAAAACAAGAAGTATGATGAAATCCTAAAATTTATTTCTGAAAAACAGTTAGCCTATTCTTTTATAAAAGATTTTTATGTGCTGTCTCTTTATTTTAAGGGCGATTTTGAAAAAATTATATCTATTCAAGATGTATCAGATGTTGTTTTACCTTTTGTGGTGGATGCTAAAATTTCTTTAAATGAGTTATCTGGTATTCAGGATGAAATAAATAAAATTGGTGATGAGTACACAAAACGTTATTTCTTTGTCAAATTGAAAATATTAGATAATGTAGTTGATAAAAAATTGTTTTCTAATTTTGAAGATATAGATAAATTATCATTAATGCTTTTTTATATTTCAAAATGGTTTCCTGAAATAAATGTAGAGATTTTAAAAAGTTTAGATTTTTATGATAACAAGTTAAATGATTATAAAAATTTTTATCTAGGTATTTATTATTTAGAAAATAGAGAATATGAAAAGGTATCATATTATTTAAGTAAAATAATTTTTAATGATAAATTGTACAATGAATCATTATTTTATAGAGGTGTTGCAGAGGCTTATAATAATCCTGAAACATCTGAAAAGCTGTTGATTGATTATATAAACAACTCTTTTGACGAAGAAAAAGTAGATGTAGCTAGATTTATAGTTGCTCAAATTAGGCTTCTTAATAATAGAATAGATGATGCTTTTCTGATAGTGGCTGATTGTTTTTCGGATTTATGCAAGAGGATAAAAGGTGAAGTTTTTTTCAATAAAGGTAACTTTAATGAAGTGTTGAGAATTACTGAAGGGATAAAAAGTGATAGAGTTTATTTTTTAAGAGCAGCGGCATACTATAATTTAAAAATTTATAATAAGGCATTTAATGAGTTAGAAAAAGTGACTAAAACTACAAAAGATGTTGATTACTTAAAGATGCTTTTGTCATTTAAAAATGATAAAATAAAAGATGCTATTAAAATCATGGAAAAATATAAAACTGATAATAAGTTTATAAAAGAAGGTGTGAAATATTTATTTTTATCTGGAGATTATGTAGATACGCTTTATTTTATTGATAAAAGTGGATTAAATGATGATTATCTGACTCTTATAAAGGCAAAAGCACTGTATTCTCTTAAGAGGTATAATGAAGCAGAAAGGTATTTTAATCTACTTTTAGATAAAAAGAAATATCTTTTTGATACCATATTTGGACTGATTTCAATTAAAAAAGAAAAAAATGAAGAAAATTTTATAAATAATATTTTTAATATTACATCTAGGTTGACATTTAAAAATAAAGATTTTCTGATATTGCAGCTTGCTAAAATTGCTTATGAAAATCAGGATAAAGAAAACTATATGAAGCTTATCAATTATTTTTTTAAAAGTTTTCCGAAGTCAAAGTATAAAAAAGAGGCATACATTTTAAGAGGTAACTTTTATAAGTCAAAAAAGATGTATCAAGAATGTATTTATGATGCTAATGCTGCACTTGCAATTTCTAAGGATTATGAAGCTTTGTTTTTAAAAGCAGAGTGTACTAAAAATATTAATGTCAAAAAAGCATATCCTTTATTCAAGAAGTTGGTCCAAGGTAAGAGTGGTTATGAATTTTTAAGTAAGAAAGAGCTGATTTTTATTTCAGATAATAGTTCGGAAGTTTTGAATTATGCTCTTTATTTTAAAGATAAAAATTTGGAAATCTACTTGGCAGGTGTTGAAAGGTATTTGAATTTTCAGAGTAATTTTTCTGATGAAGATTATCAATATATTGAAGAGTTGTTAAATAGCGGAAATGAAAAATTTATTCCTGCTGGCTTATATTTTAAAGGAAGATATTTGTTTGATAAAAAAGAGTATATGTATGCATTGAAACATTTTCTAAAAGTATATTACTTATTTAAAAAAAGTGCTTATGTTAAAAAAAGTTTATATGAAGCTAAAATGTGTTATGAACGTTTAAATAAGAAAAATGAAGCTGATAAAATCGAAAAAATATTAAAAAAGCTGGAGGGATAAATGTTTGAAATTATTCAAAAGGGTGGAATTTTGATGTACCCCATAATTGCATTGTCAGTGATTTCGCTTGCTGTTTTTCTAGAGAGATTATTTACTCTTAGAAAAAGCAACTTTGTTCCAGATACATTTTTAGAAAAGCTTTCGGTTTATCTTGAGAAAAAAGATTTTGAAGATGCTAAGAATTTGTGCGAATTGCAAAAGAGTCCCATAAGTGAAATTGCAAGAGAAATACTGAGTAATCTTGATTTACCGGTAACAAGGCTTATGGAGCTTGCAGAAGATGTGGGAAGATTTCAGGCTACAAAATTGGATAGGTTTTTACCAACACTACAAACAATTGGGAATATTGCCCCTTTACTTGGTTTATTAGGAACGGTTTTAGGGATGATAAAAACTTTTATTGTGATATCTGAGCAAGGTGTTGGTAATGCACAGGCTCTTGCTGGAGGTATATCTGAAGCTCTTTTGACAACTGCAGCTGGCTTATCAGTAGCTATCCCTACAGTTATATTTTATCATATTATTAGGCATAGGTCTGAAAAGTTAACTATTGAGCTTGAAAAAGCTACTGCTAAGATAATTAACCTAATTTTTAAAGAGGGTTAAAATGAAATTTTCGGACAAAAGAAATGATAGAGGGTTAGAGATTAATCTAACCCCGTTGATAGATGTGGTTTTTTTGTTACTGATATTTTTTATGGTATCAACAACCTTTATTTATACAAATGCCTTGAAGGTAGATTTACCAAAGGCAAAAGGGGATGAACAAACGGTAAATAAAAATATTGTGGTTGTGGTGGATAGTAATAATCAGATTTTTGTAGGCAAAAAGAAAGTTCCGAAATTTGCACTTTACAGGGTAATGAAGGATCTGAAAGAGAAGAATCCCAATATACCCATTATACTTCAAGCTGATAAGAATGCAAAACACGGTACTGTGGTTTTTGTGATGGATCAATGTAAAAAAGCTGGATTTGACAGGTTTACCATTGCAGTAGAAGAAGAATGATAAACTATCCTAGATTAAGTCTATTTTTTGTTCTATCGATTGTTTTGCATATATTGCTCTTGAAAATGATTCCAGAGTATAATCTTGACTTTAAAAATATCAAACCGAAGACTGTGAAAATAGAAATTTTAAAGCAATCAATAAAAAAGGAAAAAGACAAGACAAAGGAAAAAGAGAAACCTCTCTTTAGTGACAAAAGAATCGAAAATTTAAAAGAAAAATTAAGGAAAAAATTTAATAAAAGTGATAGCGGTAATAAAGAAGTGGTAGAAGTACCTACTATGACTACGGAGGAAAAAGTATTAATACCTGATTTAAACAATATGCAAATTTTGGAAAATAGACACATTGAAAAGCAGGATGAAAAACCTATTTTAAGTGAGCTTGAAAGGGTAAAAAGTGAGATAGAAAAAACAAATAATGATAAGGCTCTTATAAATGAACAGCAGAGTTTTGCTAAAAACGACTTTTATGAAATAAAAAGCATTACTAATCTCAAGCGTAAAATTGTTTATGAACCACCAAAACCTAATTTTTCTCTTGAAAGAGGGACAAAAATTACTTTGAGTTTTAAAGTTGATAAATATGGAAAGCCATTTGATATAAATTTATTAACTCGCAGTAGTAGTAATGTGGAAAAAATTGCTATAGATTTTGTAAAAGGATTGCGTTTTGATGCTGTCGATTATAATAAACCAGATGTTGTGGAAATAACATTATTTTTCAGGGTGAAATGAAAATGGATACAACTTTAAAAGAGTATGTAATTGAATTAGTTAAGGAAAAAGGCAAAATAACTTTTGCAGAGTTTATGGAAATTGCTCTTTATCATCCTAAATATGGATATTATCAAAAAGAAAATCCTTTTGGGATGCAGGGAAGCTTTTATACATCTGTAGATGCTTCTGAGTCTTTTGGTAGAACTCTTGCAAAAGGGTTTGAGAGAGCTATAAAAGAACTCGATTTGGCTCCGATGCTCTGTGAAATGGGAGCTGGTAGTGGAATGCTTGCGAATGATATCTTAAATTATTATAAGAGCGAATCAGATAAGTTTTATAACGACTTAAAATATATAATTATTGAAAAGAGTAAATATTTAATTGAGATGCAAAAAGAATTGCTAAGTAAACATCAAGGTAAAGTAGAATGGATATCTTTTGATGAACTAGACAATTTTGAAGGTATCTTTTTTTCTAATGAGTTAGTGGATGCGTTTCCTGTACATAGAGTAATAAACATTAATGGTAATTTAAAAGAGCTTTATGTTATTTATTATGATAATAAATTACAATATTATCCTGAAGAATTTTCTACCGCTGATTTAAAGGAATATTTTGAGAGGTTATGTATTAAACTTGTTGATAAACAGATTGCGGATATAAATCTAGATGCTGTAAAATGGATTAAAAGTTTGGGTAGAAAAGTAGATAAAGGCTTGGTCATAACTATTGATTATGGTTTTGACGCAAAAAATTTATATGCTCCGTTTAGAATGGATGGGACTGTGACATGTTATTTTAAACATACTCAAAATAATGATTTTTTTGAAAGGATAGGATATCAAGATATTACTGCTTTTGTAGATTTTTCAGCTTTGATGGAATATGGAAAAGAAGCTGGGTTGAATGTGGTAAATTTTGAGCCACAATGGGTGTTTTTGCTACAAAGTGGTATTTTGGATGAAATTAAAAAGGCAAAATCTGATCTTCATAGAGCTAGAGTAAAGTCATTAATTATTCCTGAAGGTGGGTTTGGTACAAACTTCAACGTGTTAATACAAAGTAAAAATGTGGATATTCCTGATAATTTTGTGTATAATATTAAAAGCTATAAAATTTTTGACAAGTTGAGTAAAAATCTTATGTAAGAGTGGGTTTTTATTGTGTCGTTATTGAGTAGTTTCAAAATGAACTCAAAAAAAAATATATTGTTTATTGTTTTTATCTTATTATTATCCTTGAATTCTTTTGCGGTTGAGATAATTACTCCAATACCTAGAAAAATAAGCTATAATAAGGCAAAAGCGTTACTTGGTAAAAAATTGTTTAATGAAAAAATGTTATCAAAAGATAAAAAAGTATCTTGTGCGTCCTGTCATGTTTTATATGATGGTGGTACTGTACATAAAAGATTTTCTAAAGGTGTGTTTAATAGGGAGCTTTTAGTAAACATCCCAACAGTTTTTAATTGTGTATTCAATTTTAGGCAAAACTGGGATGGTAGTGCAAAGGATTTAAAAGAACAGGCTGCAATGGCTATTAAAGGTTTTTTAGAAATGGATATGACTGAAAAAGAGGTTGAATATAGGTTAAATAAATCTTTAAAATATAGAGATTTGTTCTACCATATATATGGTACAAAAGAGATTAAGTTTGAGTATGTTATTGATGCAATTGCAGAATTTGAGAGAGCATTGATCACTCCAAATAGTAAATTTGATAAATATTTAAGAGGTGAAATAAAGCTTAGCAAGGAAGAGAGCGAAGGTTATTCTTATTTTAAGAGTTTAGGTTGCATTACCTGTCATAATGGAGTTAATGTTGGTGGTAATTCTTTTCAAAAAATAGGTTTGATAGTTCCTTATAAATGGAATAAAAACACACCTGATTTGTTTAGTAGAACTAAAGATATTGATGATAAAAATGTTTTTAAAGTTCCCACATTGAGAAATATCGAACTCACTTATCCTTATTTTCATGATGGAAGTGCTAAAACATTAGAAGATGCTGTGGAAAAAATGGCTTTGCACAACTTAGGATTTAACATAGAAAAAGATAAACTCAGTAAGATATGTATTTTTCTTAAGACCTTGACAGGTGAGCTTCCAGAAATATTGAAAGAAGAATAATAGCAAATGAGAAGAATTGTTAATATTATTTTGATTTTTTTTATTAGTATTATGTCCGCTATTGTCTCTGGTTATTTTATTGTCAGTTTGGAAGGGAAGTACCGAGATCATTTGAATGTTTTGAGAAACATTGAAAGATTAGGACGGTTAGAACAGGAGTTGGTGAGAAAAGTTTTAGAATGTAATTTCTTATTATACTATAATTATAGTGAAATCATAGATGTGTATGACAAATTAAAACAGTATTCTCACGAATTGCAGGAAGATGTTTTACATAGAAATCATAGATCGGCTGAAGAGATTGAGAAGTTAGTAAATCAATATGTTAGAATGTTGGATAAAAAAGGAGAAAATCTCTTTAAATTTATAAGATATAATTCTACTATTAAAAATACTGTGGTGTATATTCCTACTCTGGTCATAAAAAGTATACATTCTATTGGTTCTTACGAACTTGATTATATTAAACAAGTTTCTGTTATGGTATCAAATCTTTTATTACTTAGAAATAATTTGGATTTGGGATTGATTGATGAATTAAAACAAAATATTGAAGAGTTAAAAAGTTTTGAGCTTAAAAATAAAGAACAAAAGTTAGTTAATGATCGGATTGTTAATCACTTTAATGTTTTTGCAAAATACTTTCCGTTATATGTTTATCATCTGAATAAAATTACTGATATTAAAACTAAAAATATCTTAATAAAATTAAAAATGAATTATCAGGAAGAGAACAATCATATTTTTTCACAACTAGTATTGCTTGCAATAATATTTGCCATAGGTGTGATATTATCAATTGGTTTTATAGGTTATTATATATTAAAACTTAAAAAGGCAGCGACCATTGATTATCTAACGGGACTTTATAATAGGTATCATTTATTAAATGATTTACGTTATTGTAAAGAACATTTTTTATTTATTATAAATATAGATAATTTTAAACACATTAATAATTTTTATGGAGTAAGGGTAGGTGATGAGTTCTTGAAAGTTTTTGGTAAAGAGATAACTGAATTGGTTGAAAAAACTTATAAAGCGAAGATTTACCGTCTTGGATCTGATGATTTTGGAGTTTTAGTCAGAAAGGAACATGTTGATAATCCTGAGAAAGTTGCGAATTATCTTGTTAATAAAATAGAAAGCAATGAATTTAAAATTTTTCAATGGTCTATTTCTGTGTCTATTTCAATAGGTATTTCTTCTGATGAACCGTTACTTGAAAAGGCAGATATTGCACTGAAGTATGTGAAACGAAACAGTAGAGTAAAATATGCAATTTATAATGAAAATTTGAACTTTGAAAAAGATGTTGAAATTAATATGAAAGTTCTTAAATCGCTAAAAGTTGCATTAGAGGCTGATAAGATTATTCCGTATTTTCAACCCATTGTGGATAATAAAACAGGAGTTATCAATAAATTTGAATGTCTTGTAAGGATGCTTGATGAAAAAGATGAAATGGTTTCTCCCGGTGTTTTTTTGGATGTTGCTAAAAAAGGAAAGTTGTATGGAGCAATTACAAAGCGTGTAATTGAAAAATCGTTTTGTTATTTTAAAAATAAATCGTGTGAGTTCTCTATAAATATTTCAGTGGACGATATTATTGATAATGCTACAAAGTTGTTTATTATAGATAAGTTAAAAAAATATCCAGAGATAGCAAAAAGATTAACTTTTGAAATCTTGGAAAGTGAGGGTATAGAAAATTTTGAGGTAGTTTTGGAGTTTATAAAAGATGTTAAGGAATATGGGACAAGTATTGCCATCGATGATTTTGGTAGTGGGTATTCAAACTTTTCTTACTTATTACAGTTAAATGTGGATTATATTAAAATAGATGGTTCTTTAATAAAAAACATACACATTGATAATAATTCAGAACTTATTGTTAGTACCATAGTTAGTTTTGCTAAAAGATTAAATATCAAAACGGTAGCTGAATTTGTGCACAACGAAGAAGTTTATAAGAAAGTAATTGAATTGGGAATAGATTATTCCCAGGGTTTTTTTATAGGCAAACCTCTTGCTAGCTGCCATTAATTCTTCACTGAATTTTATAATTATCTTTTTAACAAAAGTTCAAAAATTGATTCCAATCAATTTTATTAACAAAATATATGTTATAATTGTAAAAAAGAAATGGTGGACTTAAATGTTTAAAAAATTTCTCTTAATTTTTTTTCTTTGTACAGTTGTCGAGATAGCTCCTTTGCATGCGATTACTTTGAATGAAGCGATAGAGATTGCCCTGAAAAATAATCCTGAATTTTTGATACAAAAACAAAAACTTCTTGAAGCAAAAGAGGAAAAAAGAGCAAAAAAAGCCATAAATTATGGGAAAATTATTGCTTTAGGAAGTTATACCAGATATAATATACCTCGTACTTTAGCGCCTATTGTGCCTCCTATAAGTCCTGATGTAATTACGAGTAAAGATATAACTAGTGCAGGGATAGTTTATGATGTACTTCTTTTTAATGGTTTTGCAGATATAACAGCAGTAAAAATTGCTGATTTGAGTGAGAATACGTCTAAAATAAAACTTAATATTACAAAAGAGCAGTTAGTTTTTAATGTTAAATCTCTTTATTTTAAGATTTTGGCTATGGAAAGTCAAAAGGAAGCAGCTTTGACTTATTATAAAGCATTAAAAATCTTATATGACAATGTTGCGAAAGAAGTGGCTCTTGGGAAAAAAGCAAAAATCGATCTTTTAAAAGTCGCTGCCGATCTTGAAAATGCTTCATTTAATATGGAGAATATTAAAAACTCCATTGACTCTTTGAAAGCAATGCTTGCTGCATTGATTGGTGTTGATGAGATAGAAGATGTTGCCCCTGTGAACGATGATGAGAAAATTAATAATTTTATAGATGTAAAAGATACTTATAAATACAAACTTTCTGAGATTGAAGTTAGAAAATCGAAAAAGGCATTAAAGAAGTCAAAATCTCTCTATTATCCTAAGATTGGGTTTAGTGCTTATTATGGAAACAATTATGCAAAAGGTGAAAAAGAAGAATTATGGCAAGCAGGAATTACTGTAAATTGGTTATTATTTGATTTTGGTAGCAGAAAATCTCAACTACAAAAAGCGAAAATCTCTCATATGAATGCCATACTTCAGCTTAAAAAAACAGAATTAGAACTTAAAAGCTTTATAATTGATGCACAAAATAAAATTGCTACAGCAGTTGAAAAAGTGAAATCTGTTAAACGGCAACTGGAATTTTTATCAAAAGTCAAAGAAGCGGAAAAAATCAAATATGAAAAGGGTGCTTCAAATATGTATGACCTTTTATTCGCTTATGCAAAATATCAGGATGCAAAAAGTAATTATATTGATGCGTTGTATAATCTTAGGATACAGAAAGCTTATCTTAATTATTTGTTGGCGGGTGAAAAATGAAAAAAATTCTTTCTCTGATTATTATTATTTTGATTGTTGCAGGTGGTGTATTTCTTATCAAGGAAAGAAAGCAGCAGTTGGCATCCCTACAGCCTCCTCCAGCTAAAACGATTACTGTGGAAACTGTTCATCCTAAAAATATGCATATTGAGGAGATAAGGCAATTTTTGGGAACTTATTACTCCATCCAGCATCCTGTAATTGCTTCAAAAGTAAGTGGATTTATTGAAAAATTATATGTGGTGGATGGAGAAAAGGTTAAAAAAGGACAACTTCTTGTCAAAATTGATGATAAAGAGATTGTAGAATCTATAAATGCACAAAAAGCTGCAATAAGAGCTTTAATCCAGTCTATAGAATCTTTAAAAGTAAATTTAAAGGCTCTTGAAAGTGATTTTTTATATGCCAGAGATGCTTATGAAAGAAATAAGGAACTTTATAAAGTAGATGCACTTTCCAAAGAGAAGCTCGATTTTTCACGTGTGGCGATGGAATTGAAGCTTGCTAAATTGAAATCAACTCAAAAAAGTATAGAAGCGAAAAAAGAGGAATTAAAGTCCTTAAAAGCACAGCTTTTGTCTAAGGAAAATCAGTTGAAATATACATCCATCAAATCCCCTATAGATGGAGTTGTGGGCAGAGTTGTATTGAGAGATGGGGATTTGGTCGTACCTGGCAAACAGATTTTGACATTGTATGGTATGAAAAAAAGAGTAGAGTTTTCGTTTTCTCAAAACATGATTGGAAAAATAAAAAAAGGGAAGAAAGCTTACCTTTTAGGTAAACAGGCTGAGATAACAAAGGTTTTACCTGTTGCATCTAAATTTTTGGCGGTTGCTTACATTGACCTGGATACAACTTTACCATTGCCTGAAAACAGCAATATAAAAATTGGAGTTGTTATTAAAGAAGCTACGGGTAGTGCGGTCCCTGTAAATGCATTACTTGAAAAGGAAGATGGAGTTTATCTTTTTGTTTATAATGGTGGAAGATTTACTCCCACAAAAGTACAAATTCTTTCTCAAAATGACAAATATGCAGTGGTGTCTCCGGATATAGATAAGCCAGTGGCAATTGGAAGTAATGATAAATTATCTAAACTTTTTGTGATTACAAATGCAAAGGCTGTAAACAATGAATAACAGCTGGATCGAAAGAATATTAAAACGACCTTATTATATTATTTCTTTATTAAGCTTTTTTGTTTTTTTAGGTTTATATGGGTATAATTCTATCGATAGAAAATTATTCCCCGATTCAAATCGCCCTGAAATTGCTGTTGTAGTTGTTTGGCCAGGAGCTGGAGCCAAAGATATTGCTTCCAATATATCAGTACCTGTGGAAGAAGAGCTGTATACTTTAGATAAGGTACGTAGGGTTTATTCGACGACTATAGATGAAGTGAGTGTAATTAGAGCAGAATTTGAGTATGAAAAAGATATAGACAGTGCTGCCTCAGATGTTGCAAATGCTATTTCTAAAATACGATCTTTGTTGCCTCCAGATATTAAAGAACCACAGATTCATAAAATAACTGCTGCTACAGCTCCTGTTGTAACTATTGGTGTTTCCTCTAATAAAGTATCATTGGAAGATGTCAGAGAAATAGCCGAAAATGAAATAAAGAATATTTTGATAAAGATAAAAGGTGTTGCAAATGTAGATGTATTTGGTGGTTATAAAAAAGAGGTATTGGTAGAAGTCAATAAATCTCTTGTAGATAGATATGGAATAACTCTTTATCAAGTTTTAGCAGCATTATCGAAGAATGATCGGGATTATGCTATAGGTTTTATTGATGTACCTCGAGGAAGATTTTTGCTTAAATCCAGAGGTAAAAGGGAAACATTGCAAGCGATTAAACAACTTCCTATTACTGAAAATATCCGTTTAAAAGATGTGGCAAAGGTTTTTTATGGGCATTATGATAATACGGCTCTATACTATGGAAATGGCAAACCTGCTATTGCTTTGGCAGTGCAACGCTCAATTGATGCCGATGTCATCAAAACAATCGAAAACGTGGAGAAAAAATTAAAAAGTATAAAAGCATCTTATCCAGGACTCACTTTTGAGATAACCGATACTCAAAAAGATACGATTAAGCAGAGTATTACAAATATGTTTGAATCGCTTCGTGATGCCATTATTATGTCTACCATTGTAGCATTTTTCTTTTTAGCATCTTTCAGACAGGTCCTGGTAGTACTTTTTACAATTCCTCTTGTCTATGCTGCAACAATTGCAATGATGTATCTGTTTGGTATTGAATTTAGTGTGGTTACACTTACAGCAATCATCCTTGCATTGGGGCTTTTACTTGATGACGCTGTTGTGGTTATGGAAAATATTGAGCGCCATTACAAAGAGCTTAAAAAGCCAATAAATAAAGCGGTCTTGGATGGTACTAAAGAGATTATGTTTGCTGATCTTTCAGGGACTATTACTACTATGGCTGCATTATTCCCTATTATGTTTGTAGGGGATTATCCACAGACTATTTTCAGACCACTGGTATCAACTCTGCTCATAGCACTTGCGGCTTCTTATGTTATATCTATTACAACCGTTCCACTTTTGAGCCTAAAATTTTTGGCTATAAAATCATCCTGGGTTTTAAAAGCAGAAGCACTGTTTTCTAAAATAACAGATGGCTTTAATAATTCTGCTAAAAGTTTTTTTGCTAAATTAGCTAAATCAGCCATGGGGAGTAAACCGCTAACCGTTATTTATTTTGTAGTACTAATAGGACTTTTTTTTGTAAGTGTCAGGCTGGTCATGCCTATAGTTGGGCAGGAATTGATGCCTCCAATGGATACGGGAATCGTAAAAATTGATATTACCGTTGACCCCAATCTTTCCATTCAAAAAAGTGAAGAAATTTTGAAAAAGGTTGATAAAGCTATTTATGATAGTGGAAAAGTTAAGAGGGTTTCGGCAAGTGTGGGTAGTGAGCCTGGAGTACTTAGCGTTGGAAGTGGAAGCGGGATAGACCATATTTCCATTACAGCCACTTATGTAAATAGATTTGAAAGAAAAGAAGATATTTGGGATATTGAAAAGCGGTTGAGAGAAAAAATCGAACAAATCCCAAATATAAAATATTTTACTGTTTTTGATTATGGAGCAACAGCACTTTCCAGTATCAGAGGGAATGTTGACGTAATGTTAAGCAGCGATAGCTTTGAGAAGCTTCAAGAAGCTTCAAATATTCTTCTAAAAGTGCTTGCAAACACCAAAGGATTAGTCAATGTGGCAAAAACTTGGGATTTGGACAAAACAGTTTACAAGCTTGTTATTGACGAACAGCAATCCGCATTTTACGGTGTAAATGCAAATGATATTACAAATCAGATTAGTATGATTTTGAAAGGTATTCCTGCTGCCTCCAAAACCGTTCAAAACTCACGGGATATGAATGTACGTATCTGGAGTAGTGACAGGGATAGCATGTTAGAATTATTGAAAACTGTACTTATTGATACTCCAAAAGGGAAAATTCCTCTGTTAACATTAGCAAAGTTTGAAAAAGTTAAAGAGCCTAGTAAGATTACAAGAGAAGGACTTGAATATACAGTTGATGTGTATGGATTTAGAGAAAAAGCAGCAATCTCACATATTATGCAAAATTTTAATAAAGCTTTTAATGGAGTAAGATTACCTGACAATGTTAAATTAACTCAAACTGGAGATATAGCTCAATTCAAAGATTCTGCAAAAAGAATGATAAAAGCAGTTGTCTTTGGTATATTATTGATTTTTTTAACACTTGTTCCGATGTTTAATTCTGTTAGATCACCATTATTGATAATATTTTCAATACCTTTGACACTTATTGGTGCAAGTTGGATACTTTTAATACTTGGATATCATGTTTCGATGCCAGCTATGATGGGTTTTATTCTTTTGAGTGGTATAATTGTTAATAATGCAATTCTTCTTATAGAATTTGCATTATTAGGTATGAAAAAAGGTTTAAGTGCCAAAGAGGCAATGTTAGAAAGTATCAAAATAAGAACGAGACCTGTCCTTATGACTGCTTTTGCCACAACAGCTGGAATGCTTCCTGTTGCGCTTGGTTGGGCTATAGGTCTGGAACGTCTAGCACCTTTAGGAGCGGTTGCCATAGGTGGACTTATGGTTGGGACCTTTTTAACTCTTGTATTTATACCTATTGTTTTTGTCTGGATTTATAATGGTAAGAAGATTATTATATAGATACACGTTAATGTTATACATTTTGTAACTTTTTCATAACCTTAGAAAGTAGATAGTTCTCAGTGAAAGAGTGAAAACTATGTATTGGTAATAATTTTCTTTCAAAAAATGATAGATGAGCACTTGAATTCTAATATTTTTCATTCCACGGATATTATAGAAACTTAAAAAATTAGATGGAATTTTTTATGAGAAAAT
>NZ_JAQNCS010000014.1:0-66905 GCF_049472655.1 Deferribacter abyssi | reverse complement strand
CTATAGTTTTTGTGCACAATGAGAATTGAAAGACCATGCTCAGATACTAAACCTTGTTTGTCTACATAATTTTCACTTAAAATTATAATTTTCATAATAAAACAGGGGACAAATACTCCCCTGTAAACAATTTATACGTCAAAATATAAGATAAATTCATAAGGATGAGGCCTGCTGTTAATCTCTGATGTTTCATTTTCCCTTTTGAATTCAATCCATGTAGATATAACATCCTCTGTAAATACATCACCTTTAAGTAAAAACTCATGATCTTTTTCTAGTTCATTCAGAGCTTCATCAAGGGAAGCAGGCATTTGAGGAATATTCGAAAGCTCAATAGGATCAAGATCATAAAGATTTTTATCCATTGGTTCGCCTGGGTCTATTTTATTTTCTATACCATCAATACCAGCCATCAACATAGCTGTAAAAGCAAGATATGGATTACAGGATGGGTCAGGAAACCTTACCTCAATCCTTTTTGCTTTAGGTGATGAGCTATACATTGGTATTCTAATAGATGCACTTCTATTTCTAGATGAATAAGCAAGGTTTACAGGTGCTTCAAAACCAGGTACTAACCTTTTATAAGAATTTGTAGTTGGATTTGTAAAAGCAGCGATAGCTCTTGCGTGTTTAATAATACCACCAATGTAATAAAGAGCCAACTCACTTAAACCAGCATATTCATCTCCAGCAAACAAAGGCTCACCATTTTTCCAAAGAGACTGGTGACAATGCATTCCACTACCATTGTCTGCAAACATTGGCTTAGGCATAAAAGTTGCTGTTTTACCATGTGCTCTTGCAACATTTTTAACAATATATTTATACAATAATAAATTGTCAGCTTGTTCCACTAATGGCGCATATTTAATATCTATTTCACACTGACCACCAGTTGCAACTTCATGATGGTGGGCTTCTACTGTTATACCCATTTTCTCCATCAGCATTGCCATTTCATTTCTAATATTCATCAGGGAATCATGTGGAGGAACAGGGAAATAACCTTCTTTATGTCTAATTTTATAACCTAAGTTAGGTACTTCATCAGCTCCTGTATTCCAAAAACCTTCTACAGAATCAAAAGAAAAGAAAGCTTCATTAGGACTATAAGCATATTGTACATTATCAAATACAAAGAACTCAGCCTCAGGTCCAAAATAAGCAGTATCAGCAATACCAGTACTTTTTAGATAATTAATAGCTTTTTGCGCAATATATCTAGGATCTCTAGTATAAGGCTCTTTAGTGATTGGATCAAACACATTACAAATAAGTATTAACGTAGGTATTTCTGTAAAAGGATCAATTTTAGCAGAAGATGGATCAGGTATTAAAACCATATCACTAGCATTAATTGTTTGCCAACCTCTTATACTAGATCCATCAAATCCCAAACCTTCCTCAAAAACATCTTCAGTAAGCTCATGGGCCGGATAAGAACAATGCTGCCATAATCCTATAAAATCCATAAACCTCAAATCAACTATTTTGATATTTTTCTCTTCAATTAATTTCAAAACATCTTTTGCTGTCATACAAAAATCCTCCTTATATCGTTTATTTTTAAAATGCATTTTCCCCAGTTTCCCCAGTTCTAATTCTAATAATCTCATCAATAGGAATTACAAAAATCTTTCCATCACCAATTCTACCAGTTCTTGCTGATTCAATAATAGCTTCAATAACACTTTCCACCATATCATCAGGAACAACCACTTCTATTTTTATTTTAGGAATAAAATCAATAACATATTCAGCACCCCTGTAAAGCTCAGTATGCCCTTTTTGCCTACCAAAACCTTTTACTTCAGATATGGTGAGACCTTTAATCCCTAATTCAGTAAGTTTTTCCTTCACATCATCCAATTTAAAAGGTTTGATAATTGCTTCTATTTTTTTCATATATCCTCCTTAACTTTACTTAAACAACTTTTATGCCAAAAACAAATATTTAATTTATTTTGAAATTCCAGTCATACTAAAAAAATAATGATTAATATTTAAACATTTACTGATTAATTTTTTATCATTTTTTGCAAACTATTTTTTCTTTTTTCTAAATTGTCACACACTCCACCTTTTTTGACACAAACTATATACATTAATTTTAAATCTTCTAAAAGATAAATTGAGTAAGAATTAAAAGTATCAATCATATAAGCTCGTTTTATATAGTACTCTGCTTTTTTTAAGTTCTTCATAAAACTATCTCTGGCAAGTCTTCTAAAGACTCTCGATTTTACATAATCAGGTACTTCATATCTTTCTAAATATCCTAATAAATCAATTTCGTCCCCAGATTTAAGGTAAGCAAAATAATAATTATAAAACTCAATAGTTGTTTTACTATCTAAATTTATCTTTAACAAACCATTAACAATCTTCTTTTCTTCAGTACACATAGAAAGATTAACAAAATCATTTGCTTTATTTAAATAAAATTTGGAATTTTCACTAAATTCTTCCTCAATAAAATATCTTTTAATATAAATCCTTGCCAAGTTACAATAATCATCAGCTAAAAATAATTCTTTTTCAGCTTTTTTAAAAAAAGATTCAGCTAGTTTAAAATTTCCTTTTAAAACTGTTTTCACATAACTTTCCAAATAACCTGAAACTATTGTAAAATATTCAGAATATTTAGCGGTTTTGCTGCATGAAACTACAAAAGTTAACAAAATTATAAAAATAATCTTCATGGTAACTTTAACCTTTGATTATTATTAATTTCTTTTTTTGGTGGAGTAAATGGCCACCTTTTTTGCATATTTAAAAGCAAAATATTTGTATTGCCTAGCAAGAAATCTATTTCGTCAAAATAAAAACTCATATTATCACTTAGTAATCTCAAATTTTTTGCTAGTTTACCACTCTCAATAATCAGTTGCTCACTTTTTGACAACTTATCATCGATATTCAATACAAGTTTTTTAGTATTTCTGACAAGATCATTACTATTTGAAAGAAGCCTATTTGTGTAATCTAAAGTTTTCTTTGTATCATCAACTCTATCTTCTACCTTGGCTAATATTTTATTTACCTTTTTTTCTAAATTATCCATTTTTAAAAAAACTGAATCAATTTTATCTATAAGATAATCTGTCCTACTCAACTTACCAATAGCACCCTTTTTATCACTTAGATCTTTTCCTAAATCTCCAAGCCCTTTAGATAACATTTGCCAGTTAGGTGTCATTTTGTTTAATGCGGTTGTAATTTCTTTTAAATTAATAATTATAACTTTTATATCATCTAAAATAGGTTTTGCATCTTCTATGAACTGTTCTACTCCTTTATCTTTTTTTAAAACAAACACAGCATTGTCAGTGATCTCTTCACCTTTTCCTCCAGAAAAAACAATAACAGAAGAACCAATAAAATTTTTAGAACTCAACTTTACCACAGAATCTCTTTTTATCCACTTTGCATATCTGACAGGTATTTTGATTTTCATAACTACTTTCCCATCATCTCTTAAGTATAATTCATCTACCTTAGCAATTTGAAAACCTGAATACACAACAGACATTCCTTTTACTAATCCCTCACCACTATCAGCAATCACCTGAACTTTTATTTTTTTTGTAAAAATGTTTTTTTGGATAGCGACAAAAAATATAATTGCTATGGCAATAGTCAAAGAGGTAAAAATAAACAAACCAACTTTTAGTTCTAAGTTTTTTAATTTTTTTTCAACCATTCATCAAAATCCCACTCAGTATAATTTACTAAGTTTCTAGTCAAAATACTCTTATATACTTCCTTTTCAATTATAACAAAATTCTCACTAGATTGCTCATTAAAAAATTTATAAAAAACCTCACTACAATTAACAAAATAGTGAAACTGATTTATAAAAAAAATTATCTCCGCACCAAAATACTTACACATTAAAAATTTCGTAAAAAATATCTCTATTTCATTCAGCATATCTTTTCTGCAAAATTTTTTATCGTTAAGATTATATTTTTTTAAATCATCATTTAACTGGACAATATCATATTTTAAACCATGATATTGTATAGGTAACATTATGTTTTCAATTAAATTTAAGTTAGAAATTAAAGGTAGTATTTCCGTCACAAAAGCAATTTTTATATTAATTAAATTTTTCTTTATGTATTTCAATGTATCATTTTCTTTATTATTCATAAAAATAAGTATCATATAAAAGCACCCGTAATTTCTACGAATAAAATAGCGAAAAATAATCTCATCATTCCTTTTAACAGCGAAATAGGTATTTCTGTATTAGCTTTTTTAACCCAAAGAGCACTATAAATAGGCATGCTCATCACAAAAAAACCAAACATGACTGTTTTATATAAAAAAGCAGCAACATCTGATAAACTTATATAATCAAAAATAAGGCTTAAAAGATAATCAAAAGTAATTCCTAAATTAAAACTTAGAAGTAAATAGCCACCAGTAATCGAAATAAAAGAAAAAAGTATCGATAAAGACACCATACATGTTAAACCGGCAAAAACTCTTGGCAAATACAAATATCTCATAGGATCAATTTCAAAATATAATAACGTATCTATTTCTTTACTCAATTTCATCACACTAATTTCAGCTCCAACTGCAGTGGATGATCTAAGAGCCAATAAAATAACTGTAACAATTGGTCCTAATTCTCTTAAAATCAATAAAACTAAAATTTTTCCTAATTCATTATAAATACCAAATTCAATCAGCTGCTTTGATAAAAAACCCACTAAAGCAATTCCAAAAATCAACGATACAACAATATAAACTGGTATAATCTGTACACCAGTAAAATAAACCTGTCTAATAAAAACAGTAAATATTGCTTTATTAAATAAGTTAAACTTTAAAACTGATTTAATTATTTCACAAGAAAAATACAAGTAATCTTTTAAAAAGGTATAAAAATTTAAAAAAGTAGCCCCTAAGTTTATTAAAAAACTCCTCATATATAAATTATACTTAAATTCTAAAGGTAATCAATAATACTTCATTAAAACATTAGAGACTTGTATAAAAATTGAAAGTTCCAAAAATAAAGAAAAATACTACAGCAACAATAAGAAAAAAGTACAATAGCTTTTTAGACTTATTATTCCTTTTATAATCAAATAATGATAGTTTGTTATTAATATCGTTTGAAACCTTATCTTTCAACAAATCTATAATTTTTTCAAAGTCTTCAACAACAGAAGAAATAAAAACAAATTTTTCATCATCAGCAAGAATTAAAACAGTCCTACCTTTTAAATACAAAAATACAGCGTCTTTAATTTCATCATATTTTATTTGTTTCATACCTAATAATGATTTAACAATAATAACATTATCTTTTAGTTCAATTTTACGCCTTAATATACTTAGAAGGTTAAATAAAATAAAAGTTATCAAAACAAACAAAATAACAACTTTTATCCGGTTACCCTCTATCAAATAATGTGATATTGAAAAATATACTGCTGAAATTAATAAAATTATCATCAAAAACAATAGCTTTTTATCATACTTAAATATCATCTATAAGTATCTCCAAACTTACTTTCTTATTTATTTCAGGTTCCATATTCTTTATTGACAGCAAATCATCCAATACTTTTTTCAAGTTATTACTTTTAAAAGATAAAAGCGTATCAATCATAACTCCCCTATAATCTACTGGATATTCTTTTATAAAAGAGTTAATCTCTTTAATCAAGCGTTTTTCATTGTAATTCAATAAGAAATAAAGCATCCTGTAATATTGAGTAAATAAATTCTTAAATTTCAGCTTTTCAAGAGAAGTGTACGAAGCCTCAGCATTTAAAAAATCATTTTTTAGTAAAAAATAATATAAACTTAACTCATAAAGTTTTGAATATCTAAAATCTTTTCGAGATAAAATCTTTAAACCTTTTAAAACCTTATCCAATCTATTTATTGCTAAATTATACATGATAAACTGAGAAAGCTCATACTTATCCATTTTATATGAAATGTTATATACACTTTTTTCTGTTAAAAATAAGCTGGAGTAAAGTTTATAATTATTACATACTCTATCACCTACTAAACGAAAATCTTTTTTCAACAGTTCATCAAAACATTGAAAATGATAAATCAATTTGAATTTATAATCATCAAATAGTTCCATCTGTCCTCTTTTTAAAAATTGAGCAAGTTTACCTGCAAACAATTCATAATTAAAATCACTTTCACTATTTGATACTTCAAAAATAACATCATCATATTTTCCAAGACCGAGCATTGCAAAATATTTTGCCAATAAAAATATATGCGGATAATTAACGCTATCAACAGCCTCATCATAATTATTAATAACCATATCATATTGAGTAATTATCCTTGTAGCCTCTCCTCTTAAATAATATACAACAGCTTTGCCAAGGTATGAGTATAAAACAAATCTATTGTTCAATATTGAATTATCAAAATAATAATATGCATTATCTAAATCCCCCAATGCTAAATAACCTACTCCTAAATTATATGATACAAACGGATTATTTCTTAAGTATTTTGAAGCTTTTTTGAAGTAATTTATTGCCTTATAAAAATCACCATTTAAGAAATAGTCAACACCTTTATTATTATACATTATTCCATTATTAAAATTTGCTGATTTTTTCAGTTCTATTATTGCTTTCAAGTTTTCTTTATCTTGCAACAATTTATATCCAAGAGTTAAAAACTCAATCGACTCATTTGGATCAATCACAAGGGGAAAAAGAAATAATCTCAGAATATCTTCAAATTTCCCATCATATCTATAAAAAAAACCAATGTCGTATTTTTTTGGCTTAAGCCTGAAACTAACTTTAGGAGATTCCCTGTTATATTTTAAATAATTAAGCCTTTCTTTTGATAGTCTCAAAAGCTCATCAAAATATCTCAAATTCCATAGTGCAATAAATTTATAAAGATAATATCTATTTTCATACTTACTTATTTTTTCTATATTCTCCAAAGCTTTTTTATAATCTCTTTGTTTCAGTAAAATAAAACTTACTAATAAATAATAATCACTACCTTTATTTGAAATTTCTGAAAGATATTTATCTGCAATTTTAAATTTCCCAATTTTAGTATAATAAATAGCTTTAGAAAGCAAAATATAATCATCATCATCTGCTACATTTTTTATCAACAAATAAGCTTTCTTAACATCATCAAAGTAAAGTAATAAATGTCTTACATACAAATATCTAAAAAATGATGTTTTTAGATTTTTAAAACCTTTCACAACTACTTGTAACGCTTCGTTATATTTACGTTCATTAATTAAAATATCATATTTAAGCTTATAGTATCTTGATTCATTTGGAAATTCATTAATTAATGCTGTAACAACCTCTTTTGCTTTAGAAAAATCTCCACTTTTATAAAGAGCTAAGGCATACAAATACCTATATTCAGGCTTATTACTCAACTCAATCAATTGTGATAATACAGTCGCTTCTAAAATATAATCTTGTATTTTATTGTAATTTTCAGCAAGCAATTTTAATGCTTGCTCTGTTTTTTTTAAATCAATTGCTTTTTTTATATTTTCAATAGACTTTCTATAATCTTTCTTATAGAAATATGCTTTAGCTAAATTATAATACTCATCGTAGCCTTTTTTCTTTATCGCAGACAACATATTTATACCTTTATCAACTTCTTCAATACTTATTAAAAAATTTCCATAACTAGCTCTTACAAATTCATTCTTTGCATCAATTTCCATTGCTTTTTGAAAATAATAATAAGATTTTGCTGTATTACCTTTCTTAAGATAAAGATTTGCAAGGTTTATATATGTTTTAACATCTTTATAATCTTCTAAAAACTGTATGTAACTTTCGGCTTCATTTATTTTGCCTTCTTCAATCAATACAGCTACCAAATTTATATAGGCCTCTTTAAAGCTTTTATCATCTTTAATGGCCATTTTAAAATATTTTTCACTCTGCACTAAATTCCCTAACAAATAATAACTTACCCCTATGTTATAATATGCTACAGAACGATTCTCCTTTACTCCTTTTTCATAATATTTTAATGCTTCTTGAAAATTACCATTAAGAAAAAGTTGATTACCCTTAGATATTTTATCTTTTTTTATCTCTATTACAGAATTTATAGGAAGGTTCTTTGTATTATTATCTTGAACAAGCTCTTTTTTTTTATTAGAACATGATAATATAATAAAAAATGATAAAATGATACTTATTAACTTCTTCATAAATTTATAATCGGATAGTAAAAACAATTCTTAAACTAATTTTCATTTTCCTCATTTAATTTTAACATCTTAATACCAGGTAGATATTCTTCCGTCTTAAAATCCTTTACCTTCTGTAATTTCTCAACAACTTTTTTTATTGTATCTATATTTTTCTCAATAATATCAAAAGATCTATTTAGTTCATTATTATCACTACTGCAAAACTTTTTTATATATTCAAAATTCAACGAAATCCCCAATAAATTATTATTTATTATATGGTTCAAACTAACAGCTAGATTTAATAGCATTTTTTGACGTTCAGTTTCTAATAATTTATCTCTAGTTTCTTGCAAATCTATTAACAACTTTCTATTAAAAATATATAACGCTAAGTGTTCTGAAATAAGTGTTAAATAAAAATCATCATATTCTGCGATCATATAATCTTCAATTAGAATGGAACCAAAATACTCTTCTTTATACCAAATAGGATAAACCAAAAAATGATATTCTTTATCTAATTCAATTACAATTTTACCTTTAGATTCAACGTTGCTTAACCTTTTTAAATTAATGCTTTTAAACAAAGCATCAAAGTTTGCAAGTTTATCTGGAATATTCGTAACACTGATATCTTCTCCACTTTCATCATAATATTTCGTTATTATATAAAATTTATCTTGAAACCTAACACTTATGTAAGAATCAATCACATCAGAAATCTTTTCAAAATCCGATTTGTTTAAGTCTCTCACAAAATTATCAATAAGTTTCAAGATATTGATAATCTCCTTTAAATGTATTTTTTCAATTTCTAATTCTTTTGTTCTTTGAATAAGTTCTTCATTGCTCTTTTCAAGTTCTTTTGCAAGACTCCTAATGTTTTCAAAAGCATATTTATTCTCAATAGCTTCTTCAATGGTACTCACCAATTCTTGTTTTTTAAAATCACTACTTAAATAATCATAAAAACCATTTTTTAAGAAAAGCCTAACCTCACTTCTATCTCCATTTCCAATATATACAAAAGAAGCATTACAACCAAAATTTCTTAATGTTTGTAAAAATGCAATAGGGCTTGAAATAAAACCTGATTCCAAAACAACTACTGTGATCTTTTCATTTAACAGAAACTTTTTTGCATCTTTCACAGAATCAATATAAAAATAAAGATAGTTATATTCTTTACAAATAGACGACAGTAATCTTAAATTTTCTTTATTTTTACTAAGTAAAACTACGGATTCCATTCTTTATAGCACTCTTTGCCAAATTATCCGCCAGCTTATTATTATCTCTTTTGATATGAACGATATCATAATTTAAAAGAGATAGTTTAGATACTACAGCTTGATACAAACCTATCAAATTCTTACTTTTTACTTTATATTCACCCTTCAACTGTTTTACCAAAAGCTCTGAATCTGAATAAAACCTAACTTTTTTTGGAGTTAATTCTATAGTTTTTTCTATGGCTTTCAATAAAGCTGTATATTCAGCTACGTTGTTTGTTGTATTTCCAATAAATTCAGAATATTTAAAAATAATATTACCTTCAGCATCCTCTATAACATAGCCAATCCCTGAAGGGCCAGGATTACCACTTGACGCACCATCTGAATAAACATTTAGTATTGCTTTTTTAATCTGCATCTTCTTTAAAGTATAAGAATCTTTGGCAATTTGGACACTGTTGAATATGAACATTCTTCTTAACTTCAACAAAAAGTTGAGGTGGCACTTTCATATAGCATCCAGTGCATGTTTCATCTATTATTCTTACAATTGCAAGGTTATTTCTTGCTTTTCTAATTCTTTCGTATTTTGACAAGATTGGCTTTTTTATTTTTTTAACCTGTTCTTCTCTTTTGAGTTCAAGATCTTTAAGTTCTTTAATTAGTTCAGAATTCTCTTCATCTCTCTTCTTTTTATCATCTTCAACTTTTCTCTTAGATTCTTCATATTTTTTAGTCATTTCTTCAATGTTTTTCTCATACTCTTCAATTTTTTCATTTAATTCTACTAGTTTTAATTCACCCTCATTCACATTTTTCTTTAAAATATCTAGTTCTTTTAAAACAGCCTCATACTCTTTACTATTCTTCACAGTAGATAATTTTTTCTGTGCTTTTTCTAAAAGAGTTTTATTTTCATTATATTCTTTTTCAACAAGTTCTTTTTCTCTTAAATTCTTTTCATACTCATTTTTTGCTTCCAAAAACTTTTCTTCTAATGTTTCAAAATGTTCCATACTTTCTCTTAAATATGCAGGAATATTCGCTAACGAAGTTTCAATTTCTGCTATTCTGTTGTCAATCTTTTGTAACTCAATTAAATTAACCAATTCATCTAGCATTATTGCGCCTCCAATTTTTTATTTTACATTTATTTTCATAATACAACGTCTCTATTGAAAACCTACTTGCTATAATATCAGCAATATGTTTCATAAAAAGCATTTCACTTTCAAAATGTCCAATATCAACAATTGTAACACCATGTTCACTAGCATCCAAAGCATCATGGTATTTCATATCACCAGTCAGTAATACAGTTACTCCATGTTTAATACAATCCTTCCATAATGAAGCACCACTACCAGTAACAATTGCAAACTTATCAAACTTTTTATTGCCAAACATGTAATTATATCTAATATTTTCAATATTCAATTTTTCAGATAACATATTAAAAAATTCATCTAACGTAATCTCACTCTTAAACCTACAAATTCTCCCCAAAGAATACTCTTCACCCATTTCTAGTTTATAAACATCATAAGCTACTTCTTCATAAGGATGAACAGATAAAACATTATTGATTAACTTTTGTAAATATTTTCCTTTTACAATTGTTTCAAGCTTATATTCATTCACTTCTTCAAGTTCACCTACTTTTCCTAAAAAAGGATTTGTATTTTCACCTGGTAGAAATGTACCTGTACCTTCTGCATAAAACGTACATTTAGAATAGTTTCCAATTTTACCACCACCTGCAACATCTATTGCATCAATTATCTTAGTTTCATAACCTTTAGGAACATAAACTACGAATTTGTAATATGACTCTTGCCTAAAATCTGTAAATCCAGAAATAACTTCAGCTCCTAGCTTATCAGCAATAAAATCATTCAAACTATAATCAGCTCTGTCTAACACTGTGTGATAACTCAATAGATTTAATTCATTTCTTATACATTTTACAATTTTATTACCAATCACAGTTGAAAAATCTATATGCTTAATAGGACGAAAAAAAAAGGGGTGATGAGTTACTAATAACTCACACCCCATTTTTATGGCATAATCTATCGAATCATCTGTGGGATCTAATGCAAATACTATCTTTGAAATCTTCTTATCATGTACTAATAATTGTATTCCATTAGAATCCCATTCATATTCTCTATTTTTAGAACTAAACTCTCTTTCAAAGAAATCTATGATATTTTTAGTTTTAATCTCCATTCATCACTCAAGAAAAAAAATGGGCCAACCAGGAATCGAACCTGGGACCTACCGGTTATGAGCCGGTGGCTCTAGCCAACTGAGCTATTGGCCCATGAAGCGTAGTGTATAATAGTAATTTTTTTTTCTTTGTCAACCGCTTTTATTAATGAAATCACCCCATTTTTTGTAAAAACTTGTTTGAAGTTGTTTATGGAAAATTGCATCGGAGCAAAACCGGTTGTTTTGCGAGGATAAAGAAAATGTTTTTCCATAAACAATAACATGTAACTATTTGAAATATATGCGTAAATTAGACTAGTAATAAAAAATGAGGTGACTCCAGTTTTTATTACTCTAAAAATGTTTTTAGTATTCTACTTCTAGTTGGATGTCTAAGCTTCCTCAGCGCCTTAGCTTCAATCTGCCTAATTCTTTCTCTTGTAACATTAAATCTTCTTCCAACCTCTTCAAGTGTATGATCAGAATCACAGTCTATCCCAAATCTAAGCCTTAAAACACTTGCCTCTCTTGGGGTTAAAGTATCTAGTATTGTTCTCGTATGCTCTTTCAACTTTTGATAAACCACTTCATCGAGAGGGTTTTTAGCTGATTGATCTTCAATAAAATCACCAAGACTACTATCTTCATCTTCACCAATAGGGGTTTCAAGAGAAACTGGCTCTTTTGCAATTTTTAATACTTTTTTAACCTTTTCTACAGGAATATCCATTTTCTCAGCAATTTCATCAGGAGTTGGCTCCTTTCCTAATTCTACCTGAAGTTGTCTAATTGTTCTAATCATTTTATTTATAGTTTCAATCATATGTACTGGTATACGAATTGTTCTTGCTTGATCAGCTATAGCTCTTGTAATAGATTGCCTGATCCACCAAGTAGCATAAGTTGAAAACTTATATCCTCTCCTGTACTCAAACTTTTCAACAGCTTTCATCAACCCAATATTACCTTCCTGAATTAGGTCTAGAAACTGCAGACCTCTGTTTGTATATTTCTTAGCAATACTTACAACCAATCTTAAATTTGCTTCAATTAATTCTGATTTGGCTTTTTCTGCTTCATACTCCCCTTCCAACAAACTATTATAAATAACTTCTAATTCATTCTTAGTAAAACCAAGCTTCTTATAATAGCCATCCAATTTATTTTTCAGTTCTCCAAATTTTTCTTCTAATTTCTTCTTATCTCTTATATTGAATGGAGAATCTCCAATCTTTTTAATTACATTTTCTTCACTTATTAATGATACATCCTCAATATCTTTAATTCCTATTATATTTAAAAATTTCATAATATCTTTTTCACAATAGTTTATATCATCATAAATTTCCTTAATTTCATTAGCTATTTGCATTATTTTTTTATAATTGACTTTAATTTCAATAAACTTTTCAGTAATCTCATCTACTGTTTTATTAATTTGATCCTTAATGCTCAAGATATTATCAATCGTAACACTATCAGACTTCAATTTCTTCGTAAGTTTTATGTTTTGCCTAAGCCTTTCTGCGATATCAGTAAGAACACTTATAAAGTCTTCTTTAATTTGTTTTTCTTTTTCATTTTTTAATATTTGTAATTCTTCCTCATCCATATCATCAAAATCAAAATCTTCGTCATAATCCAGATCTTCATCTATATCAATAATATCTTTCAATTTCATTGTACCATCTTTAATATTCTCAGCAATTTCCATAATTTTTGTAGCCGTTGAAGGGAATAATAATACGCTTCTTATAACTTTCTTTTGACCTTCTTCTATTCTCTTTGCAACTTCAACTTCTTCTTCTCTACTTAATAATGGAATATTCCCCATTTCTCTCAAATAAAGTCTAACTGGATCATCTACCGCTACCCCTTCTTCTGTTTTATCTAATTCAATCCCTTCGGTAAATTCTAGTTCATCCTCTTCTTCTTCTAAATCAATATCAGTAATAATTGTCCCTTTTTTATTCTTAGTATCAATCACATCTATTTTAAGCTGAGCAAGTAACATAAAAATCTCATCTAAAAATTCAGGGGTTAAAATTTGTTGTGGAAGTGTTTCATTTATTTCATCAACGGTTAAAAAACCTTTCTCTTTCCCTAACGCAATCAATTGTTTTACTTCAGGAATTTTAATTTTTTTACTCATAAAAACTGAACCTCCAGTAATCTCTTCTCATATTCTTTTTGTTTTTCTATTATATCATTAATCTCATTGATAATTTCAATTTTTTTATGATTATCTTTTGACATTTTAAGCAATTTTTGTTTCTCTTTTTTTATTCTTTTTAAATAATTTATACATATTTTATACTTGTTTAAAAGAGCGCTATAATAATCATCTTTATAGCTTCGCTCTTTTAACAATAATTCAGATAGAAAATCACCAACTTCTGGGTCATCCACAAGGACGCAAATATTAACATTTTTATTTAAAAATTCAACTATTTTTCTAAAAACTTTTTTCATTTTCTCATCAAAAAAATAATTCTCATCAATATCAGTAATAAGTTCAAACAAAATATCTTCAGGTAAACTAAATAAAGATGATATAAAATCATACTCACATATATATTTTACTTTTCTTTCACTTTTATTTAAGATTTTCTTTGCAAGAGAAAAATCAACCCCTTTTTTTAAAGAATCGTAGTCAACATAAAATATACTGGAAATTTCTTTTAAGTACATCTCTTTTAAATAATTGTCATTAATTAATGCTAATTTCCTAGAAAGGTCAGATAAATATTTAGATTTTAGATTATAATTATCCCTGCACCTTTTCGAAGCATTTTTTATAAATAACTTAAATAAATCTTTTTTAGATCTTTCAAAATTGATAAAAGCATCCTTACCGTTTTTCAATAAAAATGTATCAGGATCCTCACCATTAGGTAAAAATAATACATTAGGAACAAAACTATTTTTCAAAAAAACATCGAGAGATCTTATAGCTGCTTTCCTTCCTGCTTCATCACCGTCAAACAATAAAACAACCTCATCAGCATAACGCTTCAAAATTGCAGCATGATCTTCAGTAAGCGAAGTTCCCATAGTTGAAACACAATTTTTAAAACCAAATTCCCACATTCTAATTACATCAAAGTATCCTTCAACAACATAAATTTTCCTCACTTCACCCTTTATATAATGTTTTGCTCTATTTAAGTTGTATAATATTTTTCTTTTTGAAAAAATATCTGTTTCTGGTGAGTTAATATATTTTGGCAAACTGCCATCCAACACTCTACCAGAAAAAGCAATAACTTTATCAGTAAGACTGTGAATCGTAAAAAGTATACGATTTTTTAATTTAAAAAAATAAGAACCATTTTTTTCGTAAAAAAGCCCAGATTTTAAAATTACTTCTCTATCGTACTTTTTTAATATAGATTCAAAATTAATATCACCGATAAAACCTATATCAAACTCATCAATCAAGTCTAGACTTAATTTCCTTTGTTTGAGAAATTTCTTAATGCGATCATCTTTTGAAAGTAAGATTTCTTTCTTCGCAAATAAACTAATTTCCTGATGAAGAGAATATAAATCGTTTATAATAGGTTTTACTACTCCCATTTCAATATTGATACCATATTTATCACCTAAATACTTTATTGCATCAATAAAATCATAACCATGATATTTCATTACAAAACTAATAGCATTTCCAGAAACACCACAACCAAAACAATGAAAAACACCTTTATCTTCAGACACATAAAACGAGGGTGTTTTCTCAGTATGAAAAGGACACAATCCTCTGTAGTTTTTCCCAGTTTTTTTCAACTCTACATATTCAGATATAATATCTAAAATATTTACCTGCTCCAAAATAATGGAAATACTGTTTTCAGAAATTTTCATTTATTACAAACTCTTCTACAATTTTTCTAAATTCATCACACTTATCATAAAATGGTGAAAAACCTGCATCTTCAATGAGATGAAATGATGTTCCATTCAATAATAAACCAAGCTTTAACCCATATTCTATGGGTACTAATTTATTTTCATTACCATAAATAATATAAGTTTTATTATTATATAAATTCATTTCTGATAAAAATAATTTTTTACCCAATAAAAAAGAATAATCAATATCAACTTTCAAATACCTTTCATTATCAATACCAGATAAAAACAAATACTTTTTTCTCCAATTATTATCATTATATATCCATTTAAAAAACATATCAAAATCAAGATACGGAGAAATTAACATTAACACCTTATCATTTAATTTGTTAATATTTTCAAGTAAAGTAAAACATCCACTACCCCAACCTATTATTAAATCAGGAAATTTTAAATCACAATTATAATATATTTCAAAATGATTCTTGAGAAAGCCTAAATAATCTTCATAAAGAGTTTCCCCAAACAAAAAATCCCCTAAAATCAGACAGCTTAATTTCATGATTTTATAGTCAATCCAAACATTATCAAACAAGAATTTAAAGTAATAGTTTATCCATCATTTATAGAGTATCTATATATGACCTCATAGTAATATTTTATAGACAATAACTAATTTTTCAATTAATATTTTTACATGTTAAAAATTGAAAACCTACATGTTCAGTTAGAAAAAACAAATATTCATATTTTAAAAAATATATCTCTATGTGTAAACAAAGGAGAATTATTTGGTATTGCAGGTGAATCAGGATCAGGTAAATCTGTCCTTGCAAAAACTCTACTTGGATTAATTAAATCTCCTTTAAAAAAGAAAGGTGGAAAAATATTATTTAAAAACAAAGAATTAAAAACTGCCAAGGATTTTAGAGAAATTAGAGGAAAAAAAATCTCCATGATATTTCAAAATCCAACAGCATCACTAAATCCTGTATTAACGATTGGTGAACAGTTGATTGAAACTATAAAAATTCATAAAAAATGTAATGAAAAAACTGCACGTAATATTGCCATAAATTTATTAAGAGAAGTCGAGATCGATTTGCCTGAGAAAAGGCTTAAAAGTTACCCTTTTAATTTGAGTGGAGGAATGAATCAAAGGGTAATGATTGCCTTGGCGCTTTCAAGTGACCCAGAAGTATTGATTGCAGATGAACCTACTACAGCTCTTGATGTAACCACTCAAACAAAAATCATACGTTTGCTTTTGAAATTGAAAAAAGATAAAGGTTTAACAATAATCTTTATATCTCATGATTTATCTCTTTTAGAAATGATATCAGATAAAATACTAATATTATACTCTGGGGAAACAATGGAACTTATTACAAAAAAAAATCTACAGCAAAATAAAATAAAACACCCATATACTTATGCGCTCAAAAAAAGCGTCCCAAATATTGAGCATAAAGAAGAATATTTATACTCAATCCCTGGAACAATTGAACAAAACAGCAAATTATACGATAATGCATGCATATTTTATAAGAGATGTGACAGAAAAAGAGAAAACTGTTCAAAACAAAAACCCGTTTTTAAAGATAACTTGAAGTGTTTTTATCCTCTAGATAATTAGCCACCTCTAAAAAACTTATTTTTCAAAAAATTTTTCTCATTTTCCATGAAAATTGACACTATCGGTATTTTTACACCTTCTATTTTTCCAAAAAGAGTATCAAAATTGCGTGAATAATAACCATTTTTACTGTCATCATTGATTGAACAATGTACTTCTCTCTCTATTTCTCCAAGCTTCTCGGTAGTGTATAAGAATTTTTAAAAAAGATTTAAACATGAACTAAAAAAAGTTTAGTGCATTTACAGGATCAGTTTCTGCTGCTTTTTTAGCCGGCAACAAACCAGAAATCATACTTACAGAAAAAATCCCCAACATAAAAAACATTATCTCTTTTATATCAAATACAAAACGGAAATTAGCACCTACAAAATATTTAACTATAACAAATGTTAATAAAGAACTTAGTCCAAAACTAATAACAACACCCAGCACACAAATAAAAATAATTTCCACTAAAATCAAACATATTATGTGGCGTGACTTGTAGCCAATTGATCTCAAAATCCCTATTTCTTTAGTCCTGAGTTTTACAGAATTCATCATATAATTTGAAATCGATAGTAGACTAAAAATAATTATAATTACAGATACTAAATGCAAAAAGAAAATAACATTTCTTATGCTGTTAAGCTTTATGATATTATCATCATTAACAAGGAATACATCAAAATTTTTACCGAATAAAGATTTTAACTCATCTATAACTTCATTATATATCCCTTTTTCAAACGCAGAATAAGGCATCTTAATCAAAATTTTATTTATACTGCTATAACGGTTTAATAATAAATTAGCCTTTTTCAAGTCCATTATAATTGCATTATCATAAGTATTTCCATAAGGATTTAAAATACCAGAAACCAGGAATTCTTCGCCACCAAGTAAAATTTTTTTCCCAACATTAATAAATTGTTCAGAAGCTATATTATTACCAACAACCACTTCTTCAATAGACATAGGCAGTCTTCCTGATAATGATAAACGCATTTTTGTTATATTATCTAATTGAATCCCATATATTTTAATCACCTTGCCATTGTAAACAAGATTAAATGTAAGTTCAGGTAAAACAGCTAAAAATTTTGATTTATACTTAGAGTCATTGACTTTTTTGACAGATTCTAATGAAAAATATTTTATTTTGCCATTATCACCAGCTAGACTATACCCATTATAATTCAATGTAATATCTTCTTGAGGTTTAACAACTATGTCAACACCGGTATTCTCTATGTATGTTTCAATATCATCTTTTACAATATTAATAATCCAGTAAAGTGTGATAATAATAGAAGCTGGTATTACCACAGCAAAGATTAAAAATAATAATCTTGTTTTCTGCTTTGTCCACATTCTGAAAATTATTTCAATCAAACTCACAAAACACCTCTTTCTAAGATTTTCACATATTTATAATGCTAGCATCATGATACTATACAAAAGCCTACTTCTACGTTATCTGAATTTTCAATTTTCTCAATTTTCCCGTCCCTCATATAAATTACCTTTTTTGCAAATCTCAAATTTTCAATATTATGAGTAACAAATATAATAGTCAGACCCTCACTGTTTAAACTAGTAAATAGTTTCATTATCTCACCACTATTTTTTGTATCCAAATTACCAGTCGGCTCATCCGCTAAAATCAAAGGTGGCTCATGAACTATTGCCCTGGCAATAGCAACACGCTGTTGCTCACCACCAGAAAGCTCAGAAGGCATCCTATCAGCCTTTTCTCTCAAACCAACTTTTTCAAGAGCCGCAAGTGCCATTTCTTTTTGTTTTGCATGAGAGATTTTCTTGATAGAAAGAGGCAACATGACATTTTCAATTGCTGTCAGATACGATATCAGATTGTATTGCTGAAATACAAAACCAAGATAATGTGATCTGAAATCAGCTCTTTTCTCATTTGAAAGTTTATAAATATCAATATTATCTATCTTTAGCACACCTGAAAAAGGAGGATTTAGAGAACCAATTATACTGAGCAATGTGCTTTTACCTGAACCTGACGGACCAACCACAGCAACAAAATCACCCTCATCGATTTCAAAACTAACACTTTTCAAAGCAGTAAACTCATAGTCAAATCCTTTGTAAATTTTCACAAGCTCTTTACCTTTAATAAAACTCATATTCAACTCCTTCGTTACACAAAATTTAACGTTTTTATTGGATCAGTATTAGCAGCCTTAATTGCAGGTATCAAAGTAGATATAATTGCAATAAAAACAGAGATTATTACTACTATGCCAAATAGTATAAAGCTAAAATCAACATTCAGATTAAACTCCGTAAACAACTTTAGATCAGCAATTTTTGCCAGTAAAAAACCAAGTAGATATCCAATAGTACCACCTATAAACCCAACAATAATTGACTCTGTGAAAAATATCTCGGCAACATCAGATTTTCTAAATCCGATGGTTCTGAAAATTCCTATCTCTTTTAATCTTTCCATTATAGAGGAGAACATGACCACAGACACAAAGGTAATCATTGTAATAAAAGTAAATGCAGTAATAACTTTGGAAAATACTTCAAATTTCTCAACCGTTTGTTTTCTCTGTTCCAAAATACTGGAAATGATTTTTACATTGGCGTAAGGTAGCTTCTGTCTAATTTGAGCAGATATACTTTCAATTGGACAGGTATAACAGTATGCCGAAACCTCTATCAAAGACAACACCCCTTCTTTATGCAAGAGTTCCTGCAATGTAAGCAAGTTTACAAAAATCACATTATCATCATCTGTCCCTGTTTTCTTTAAAATTGCTCTGACGGTAAATTTTTTACCCAAGATTTCCAATTTGTTTCCAATATTCACAGATAATTTTTTAGCTACCTTGCTACCTAGAAGCAAATCATCACTCCTGTAAGGTTTTGATCCCTTAAATTTCCACCATTTTTTTTTCAAATTCAACTCAGCAGGAAAATCAACCCCCACAGCTATCACATCATTGTTTCTTATCTTAACCTTCTCTATCAATTTAGGAGCAATCACAGCAATATTTTGACGATATTCAACGGAATTGATTTTAATGATGTCATCTACTGTCAAAGCATCTTTTCCTACAACATTTTTTTTCAAAGTAACAACCATATTAGAACCAATTGCATCATAGCTATCTGCCAGCATTTTTTCCATTGAGCGATTTAAAAGAAACAGGCAAACTATAATAGCAATTGAAAATGATATCCCTAGAATCAGATAAACTGTCTTATATTTTTTATTAACCAAATTTCTGACAGCTATATGATCATTCCTCATCAAATAACTCCAATTTAAATTCTTAAAGTCCAGTTCTTCACAATATTTTCATCAATATAAACTTTCCCATTATCAACCTTGTATGGGATTTCCTCTGGAGGATAGTTTACACAACCACCAGAAATTCCTCTTAAATCATTCAAAAACCACCTTGTACCACATGTTTCACATACAAGAATGTTATCTCTAATCCTAAAACGCTGAGAACGGCAAGGTTCACACATCGAAATTACAACAACAATTCTGCCAGATGGTGTAATGAATACAGCCAAAGGAACGGTTTTCTTCAGCTTTTTATTTTGATACTCAGTGTAAACGATTCTATGTTTGATAACCTGACTCAAATCTAAAATCACTTTACCATTTTCTACGTTATTTGAAATATCTGTCATATTTATCTCTTTACCTTTATAGTTCATTGACTTGCCAATATTATAATTTCCACCTGAATATCTTTTTATAGGCACAGAGTCCTTTTTAGCATTAATAACAAAGGCACCAATACCAACTATTGCTATGAATACAAACATAAATATTATAATTTTATTCGGTCCTCTATATCTTACCTCATCATTCATCAACTTCTCTTTTAATTCATCTCTGTTTTTCATAACACACCTCGTTTTATTCAAATATCTGATAGCTCTCGTTGAGACCGCCTGAACCAATGGGTCTATTTGAGGTCAACAAAAAAATCTTATTTTTTTTGGTAAATATGTAAAAATATAAACTTTTACCATAAAACATCTCCCGCTTTACCCATCTTATTTCACCTGTATCATTTAAATTGCCCCATCCTATATGAAGTCTTGAGATTAACCTTTTAGCAAAATCAAATAATTGATCTCTACTTTCAAACTCTGCACAGATTACAGTCACTTTAGTGTTTTCACCCTCATACTCTGCTATATATGCATTTTTCTGAAAGTCATGGTTTCCAAATAGTAGTGAAATTTTTTTTAATGCATCGTCACCGAAAATAAGATTCTTTAATTTCATATTTGAAAAATACCTTGGAACTCTGTTCACAAGCAAAAAATCATTAACTTTGAAAAAAGAAATAACGATAAACAAAGCAATAGCGCTTATAAACAGCACATCCTCTATACCAAGTTTTTGCATGCTAAAAAAATCTTTCTTAAACATCCTCTTTTAAAACCTTTAAATTTTTAATTTCTCCATTTTCATTTTTATCTGAGCCAGTCTTTCTTTTGCCTTATTTCTCATGTTACGATAGGTTTTCTCATCAAGTTGTCCATTCTCAAACTCTCTATCAAGTTTTACAATCTCTTCCAACAGTGATTGTTTTCTCATGTTTAACTTCATTAATAATTCTTTAAAATCTTCATCCTCCATTGATGCTCTTTTTCTTTTCGTATAAGTTACATAAACAATCAAAAAAATTGGCAATGTGACAATAATCATTAAAAAAAGGTGAGGGTTTATTCCTCTAAATGGAGATTGTCTCCAAAAACGAATATGAGCAGCACTGTGAAACTTAGGGTGATAAGAATTCGCTATTTTAGAGGTTGATGCTTCTTTCTGCAAACTAACAAAAAAGCTAACTTCCATATTAGGATACAACTTGGGATAATAGTAATATTTAATTTTACTGTTTTGAACTTTTATAACTTTTCCTTCATATAAATTTTCACCTTTAACCGAAATACCTTCAGGTGGAGTCACGATGTATATATTTTCTGAATAATAATTTAGCCTTAATTTATAGTTAAAATGTGGCAAATCTAAAAGTTTCAACATCCTGATAACAATATTATTTTCCCCTGACTTTAATGTTGTTTTGATCACCATCTCACTGTCTGTAATTTTTACATCCTGTTTATTAACCCCCTCCAAAAATTCAAAATGACCGCTGTTTTCTGGAATAGACACAACAATTTCTTTCGTTTCTGACTTATCCCCATAATAATTCACAATGAACCGGTAAGTTATCGAAATACTATCCTGAGAAACAGGCGTAAGGTACAGATGTAAAGCATTTAATTTTACACTTCTATCTACATTAGTAATTTTATAAGTATAACCATTTAATGTCACAAAAATTAAAAATAGAAAAATATACACTCCTTTAATATATCTCATTGTTGCTTCCTTATTTTTTCTTTTTTATATTTTTCTATTTCATCATCAATTGATGTAATCATTAAGTTTATATCATCATTATCAAACAATAACTCTTCTTCTTTTAAAATCAAAACTGCTTTCTTCCTATAATGATCACTCAATCTCTTATAATCTCTCTCAGACAACTTATTCATTTGATAATCAAATTCAATCTCTGCTAAGGTGTTAAAAACTGACTTTTTCTTTTCTTCTATGGTCATTGTCCCTTCTTCATCTTCCATATTTAAAAAAATTAGTGTTTCGTTCAAAATAATTGGCTTAATAACTAATAGCAAAGGTATTGAAAAAATAATAAATGCTATAAAATAAATCATTTGACACCCCCAGTTTAAAAATGCTTCTTTATTTCTTCATCAAGAATAAACTCATATTCAGCTTTAGTAATTTCATCTATTTCTACATCAGGCTCCTTTCTCACCTGTCTATTAAAAACCCATCTATCAAGCGCAATGTATATTATCAGTACTCCACCTAACAATCCTATAAATGGAATAATCCATGCTAAAATATTAAATGAGCTACTCACAGGAGGAGCAGCCATTACTTCCTCGCCATAAACATTTATCATGTATGCATAAATCTCTTTTTCACTCTTTCCTTCCATTAAAAGTTTTATTATCATCTTTCTCATCTCTTCTGCTGTATTATTCGAACAGGCTTTCAAATACATTCCACATCCATCGGTACACATAAGATTTGCCTCAATCCTTTTATAAAGGGCATAATCAAACCCTCTATCTGCTGCAAACACTAACTGATTACTGAAAACCAGATATAAAATAATAAATATGTGTACTTTTTTCATATCACACTCTCACATTATATATTTTGGATTTAACTTACTACCCTTACCTGGCCAAAGGGCTATAATAGAACCAATAATCAAGATATAGCCACCAATCCAGATCCAAACAATCAATGGATTAATATTAATTTTTAAGTCAACAAACCTGCCATTTTCTATCCATCCTTCCAACACAACATAAAGGTCTTCCAGTAAAGTAGAATAAATAGCAACTTCGGTGGAGGGTTGATCCCATGATTCATAAAATATTTTCTCAGGCTTTACAACCCCTATCCTTTTACCGTTTTTTTCAACACTCAGCTTGGCAAAAACAACGCTATTATCACCTTCTTTTACCATATCAAGTCCATTGAACTGCAAAATGTAATCTTTAACGGTAATTTTATCACCTATTTTTACTCTCACCTCTTTTTCAACCACATACGCATTTGAACCAATTATTCCCACAGCAATCAAAATTGTACCAATATGAACGATGTAACCTCCGTATCTTCTTCTATTTTTAGAAATCAAACGCCACAGTGAAATAAAGTATCCTTCATTGACCACCCTTCTCCTAACTCTAATCCCTTTTATAAATTCTTGCAAAGTGGTAATAAGTGCAAAAAATGATATGGTAAATCCTATTGTAGCGTATAGCTTTTTAGAAAAAAGGAAGTAATATCCTAAAGCAGCGAAAATTAGACTGATCATTGTGGGAATCAGAAAATTATTCTCAAAATTTTCAAAAGAAGATTTATGCCATGCTATCAATGGACAAATACCAACGAGTAAAATGACACCCAAAAGTATAGGACTCATAACCTGATTGTACCAAGGCACACTCACAGCAACCTTCACACCACGAATGGCCTCTGATATGATAGGAAAGTTTGTCCCCCAAAATACCGCAAATGCACCACCCACCAGTAGAAGATTGTTAAATAGAAAACTACTCTCTTTAGAAATATAAGATTCAAATGAACGTTGCTCTTTTAAAAGTTTTAACCGACTGAAAATTAACCCTACGGAAAACAAACCAACCACTATAATGTATCCAAGAAAAATTATACCTAAAGATGAATCAGAAAAAGAGTGAATAGATGCATAAACTCCGCTTCTTGTCAAGAATGTACCAAATATTGTCAGAAGATATGTGGCTACGATTAAAAACATATTCCATACTTTCAGCATATTTTTTCTTTCTTGAATGATTATAGAGTGTACAAAAGCAGTAGCAGTCAACCATGGCATAAAAGAAGAGTTTTCAACAGGATCCCATGCCCAATATCCACCCCAGCCAAGCTCAACATAAGCCCACTGAGCTCCAAATAAATTGCCAAGACTTAAAAACAACCAGGCCCAAACAGTCCATCTTCTAGTTGTTTTTATCCACCAGTCATCAACCTTCTTTGTAATTAGTGCTGACATAGCAAAAGCAAATGGTACAGTAAAGCCAACATACCCCAGATACAACGTTAATGGATGAAAAACCATACCAGGGTTCTGTAATAAAGGATTTAAACCACTTCCATCATCCGGCTTTACAGGTAACAACTCAAATGGATTTGTCACAAAGGTAGATATACCCAGGAAATATATATTAATCATCACCAACACAATTACTGCATAAGCCACATATTTGTTAAAAACTTTCCTCAAAGAAAAGGAAACTACGGCTGTATAAATTGAGAGAAGCAGTGTCCAAAGTAATAAAGAACCTGCATTTCCCGCCCAAAACGCCGCAAATTTATAAAAAATAGGAAGATCTTTGCTTGTGTATTGATAAACATATTTTACTTGAAAATTGCCTGTCATTAAAAAGTAAATAAATATTATTGAAGCAACAGAAGTCAAAAAAGCAACCGACATGGCTGCACCTCTACCACTAAGCAAAAGCTTTGAGTTTTTATTTTCAATCCCAAGGACAAAGCATATAAAAGTATATACACACAATATTAAAGCCAAAACCAATGAACCATTACCAATAAAAGTCATTTTATCCTCCAGCAACCTAATTACCTTCTATCTCTTTTAACAACTCTTTATATGTCTCCTCACTTATCTTTCCATCTAAAAATAGTTTTCTAAGTTTTCTCTTTTCCTCTTTTATGCTCTTATTTTTGTGTTTTGGTTTTGAAGAATTTTTAGAAGAATCTCCTTTTAACATATAAGCAACTACAAGTGCTAAAATTACACCAAAAACGATTATCAAAAGCATAATCATCTTATCAGCTGAGATTTTTGCTGCATTAGCCCCATTTTGGTTGTTAAAATTTTTATTTTTAATTGAAGGCTCAGCAGTATTTCTTACGTAGCTAATTTTAAAAGCAATCTTTTCATTTTCCTTAACATCTTTTAGATTCAAATAATAATTTGTAAAATCCCCATCCACTTGATTCCACTGTGGCTTTGGTGTCATTTCAAATTGAGTAGATTCAATAGGTTGTTTAACTTCAACTGTCATATTTTTAATTGGAAAAGCAGCTCTAAACACATGATTAAAACTTCTGTTGCTCTCCTTGAGGTTCAAATAATCAATATAATATTCAAACATCACAGGAAATTCTTCTCCTGGATTAACAACCCTTGAAGGTCTCCACGTAATTTTTATATAATCACCCATGTCTTCCACAATATATCTCAGACAGAGCATCCCGTTTTCCGTTTCACATACCATGTTAATCTTTGCACCCTTTGGAGCATAATAAGTAAGCTCACCATTGAAAGGGTTGCCAGTATCATTGATGAATGTTCCAGAATAAATAACCAAAACTGAAGGTTTGTCATATTCTGGCCATATTGAATAGTATAACTGTTTCATCGACATAGATTTTGCAAATGCACTTACGCTGCTCAAAACAAATATCAAGATCAACATTTTTCTAAATAAGCCTTCTGTTATTTTCATCTAAACCTCCAATAAGTTTTTTATTACTTTATACAACCTTTATGCCAAAATTATGATTATTTGATAATTAAGGATATTTTTAGAAAGTGCAGAAGAGTTGTGTAGAATATTCTATATACCAAGGATCGTTATTGTAGAATATTCTACAAGATATTTTCAAACAATATTTTTATTAATGTCATGAAAAATTAACACGTGTATCTTGAAACACTTTCAAATTTTCTTGCGTTTGAGTTGCACTTAAAAATAAACCTCGATAGTATTAAGATCACTTTAAAATTTAATTTTGTATATTAAACTTTTCAAGTCTATACAAAAGAACATGTCTTGGAACACATAAATAATCAGCTGCTTTGCTCTTATTTCCCTTGAATTTATCTAGGACTTTCATAATAATTGACTTCTCTAGTTCATGTAAATCAAGCTTATCTTCTGGCAAGTTTAAATCAAAACACTTTATGATATTTTCGCTAATTTCAGAAGGTAAAAGATCTTCGGTAATAACTCCATCCTGTGCCATTATACATAGTCTGTATATAAGATTTTCAAGTTCTCTAATATTTCCTGGCCATTCATAATTTCTGAGCTTTTTTAACGCTTCATCAGTAATTTTAATATTCTTAAATCCATACTTTACCTTAAAATAATCAATAAGCTCAGGTATATCCTCTTTTCTCTCCCTTAAAGCTGGAAGATTTATAGGAAATACATTCAATCTATAATACAGATCCTCCCTAAAACTCCCCTTATCAACAAGGGATTTTAGATCTTTATTTGTCGCTGCCACTACTCTTACATTGACCTTAACAGTTTTTGTTTCCCCCACTGGCTCTATCTCTCCTTCCTGCAAAAATCTTAAAAGCTTTGCCTGAACATTAAGAGGCATCTCTCCGATTTCATCCAGAAAAATGGTACCGTTGTTTGCTTCTGTAATCCTACCCTTCTTATCCTTATGAGCTCCAGTAAAAGCCCCCTTTTTATGTCCAAAAAGCTCACTTTCAAATAAATTTTCAGGGATAGCTGCACAGTTAATTGCGACAAAAGGCTTATCAGCTCTGTTGCTAAACAAGTGAATTCTTTTTGCTATCAGCTCCTTACCTGTTCCACTTTCACCCATAATCAATACAGGAGCATTTGTTGGGGCAACAGTTTTTACCAAATCCAAAACCTGTTTTATGGCACTACTTCTACCAATTATTTCAGTATTGAACGAGCTTTTTAAAAATTCTTTTAACTTCACATTTTCATCTTTTAACCTTTTATAATTGGCAGCTTTCTCCACTGTGATTAAAAACTCTTCATTATCAAATGGTTTTGTAATGTAATCGTAAGCTCCAGATTTAATGGCCTTAACAGCATCTGGTATGTTTCCATAAGCTGTTATAATTATAATAGGAATATCAGCATTCTTAGACTTCACTTTTTCCAATATAGTGTAACCATCCACCCCTGGCAATCTGATATCTGTAATTACCAGATCAAATTCTTCTTTTTCAAACACCTTAACCCCATCAAGCCCATCAGCTTTATGAACAACTTCAAATCCGGCATCCTCAAGCATCATTTTCATTAAAGTGGCCAGTGACATATTATCTTCAATTAACAGAATTTTCATTTTCAAAACCCTCTAACTCTATTGTGATTTTGGCACCATTTTCATTAGCTGCTGTAATCACACCACCATGCTCCTTAACTATTTTATATGTAATCGTCAATCCAAGCCCCGTACCATCACTTTTTGTTGTGTAAAAAGGTTCAAAAATTTTTTCAATATTGTCAGTCTCAAACCCTTTTCCATTATCCTTAATAATAAACTTTATTTTACCATTTTCACTTCTAACGTAAAAATCTATTCGTGCCTCATCGACACCTTTTAATTCTTCAAATGAATTTGAGAAAATATTTATAAAAGCCTGCTTTAAATAGTTTAAATCTCCTCGAATAAATATATTCTCACCGATCAGTATCTCCGTATTTACTATCACATTGCGATAATCCTTGTTTATCAGCTTCACAAACTCCATCAATTCATCAATAAACGCCTTAACATAAATTTTTTCACTATATCGTTTGCTAAATTTAGCATACTGCAAAAACCTTTCTATAAACTCGTTTAACCTATCAATTTCTTTAATTATAATATTTATAATATCTTCCCTATATTTACCATTTTTAAGCATGTTTGTGGCAGTTTTTATTGCTGCTAAAGGATTTCTAACCTCATGAGCAATCCCTGCACTTAACTGCCCAAGCACTCTTAGCCTATCACTTTTAGCAATTTCTCTTTCCATCTTTATTTTTTCCTCTGTCCTCTTCCTCAAAAGTTCTAAAGATTCTTTTAGCTCCTCTGTCAGCTTTTGAAGCTTTAAATTTTCATTGTAGAGCTTTTGAGATAAAACTCCAGTAAACAGACCAACAGTATAAATCATCAGTATCTCAATAAATGGCCTAATCAAATAATGAGGTAGATGAAACAGGTTTAAATAAACATCCAAATTATAGATTACTGAAAGTAATAATGAAAAAGCAACTCCACCTAAAATTCCAAACTTCGCCGCTGCATAAATAACAATAAGATAGAAGAAATAGTAGTGAACGAAATGAACCAAATTCAAACCATTAGGTACGTTAAAGTGAAAATAGCTAACAACGGCTGTACCAATAAAAGCAAATATTAAAGAAACATACCCACCAGGTATATAAAGCTTTTTTATGTCAATTTTACTAATCATCGTACAAAATAAGATATTATTAATAATGCTTTATTTATATTGTTAAGATAACATAAACAAAGAAAAATTCAAAAACAAGAATTTTTTTACCTTAAGTCACTTCATTTTTGAAATATCATGTAATATACAAACTTTTTACTTTTATGTATTTAATTCATTATAATTAAGTTATAGTAGGATTGACTAATTATTTTAACTTTTCTAATATCTGGTTATGAGAGTAAATTTATCATTAAAATGGAAGTTGATAATTTTCTATTTTTTCCTAGGTATGTTACCATTAATTCTTATATCGTTTTATTCGTCTTATATTGCTTCTAAATCCATTAATAGAATAACAGAAAAGCAAATAAATGAATTAATAGTGGGTATATCTAATCAAATAGTTTCAACTTATGAGAAAATGAAAGGTGATATTTTTCAAATGGCAGATAATCCAATGATACAACTTTCTTTTTTACAGTTTAAATATGGTCAAAGAATGAATATGGTAAGAGATAAATTAGCATTATATAGAAGCAATAACAAATATTATGAAAGAATTACATTATTTACGGGTGATGGTGAGCCAGTTATAACAGTTCCTACTACGAATAATAATTTATACGAACATGTAGACAAACCGTTTTTGCGGGAAGTTTTTAATTATGATTTTTATATCAAGGAGAACTTTGTAAAAGATAAGTTTTTAATAATGATAAAGAGGGTATATGATTTTGAAGATAATACATTACCTGTTGGGTTATTAGTTTTTGAGGTTCCTGCTAATAAGGTGTTATCATACTTTATCAATTTAAACTTAGGTTATATGGTTTCAAAAGTTGTAGAAAATGCTGACGGAAAGATCATTTACAAAACACTAGATAATAACGAATTAATTGGGACTAAAGCTAAAATCTATAAAGGTGAGGTTCCTTTTCTAAACTGGGTAATCAAGCTGGGAATTCCTGAAAAAGTCTTATTTTATGATGTTTATGAACTTAGGAATAAAAGTTTAATGTTTTCTGTGATTATCAGTTTTATTGCCTTCATAGTTGCTCTGTATTTTGTTCAAAAATTTTTAAAACCTATTAAAGAAATAATTTATGGTACAGAAAAATTTTCTCATGGTGATTTTGACTACAATATTAAGTTAAGAAGTGGAAAAGAGTTAAAAATTCTAGCTGAAGCAATTAATAAAATGGCAAAAAAACTCCAAAAAAGACAAAATGATTTGATCCAGGCAAATAAATTAGCATCACTAGGACTTTTAGCTGCAGGAATTGCTCATGAAATAAAGAATCCTTTAGCAGGAATAAGAGCAACAATACAACTAATTTATAAAAGATCTAAAGATACAAGTATTAAAAATATGGCACTGAATGTAATCAGCGAAATTGATAGATTGAACAAAATTGTTGTTGATTTATTGCAATTTTCTAAACCTGATAAAATACATAAAGAGCGCTGTTTATTAGGTGAAGTTATTGAAAAGTCATTAAATCTCGTAAGAAAAAAAATGGGAGAAAAAAACATTACAATCTTAAAAAATATAGAAAACTGTTATGTTATGGCAGATAGCGATCATCTTTTGCATATTATAATAAATATCTTGTTAAATGCTATATCAGCAATAGAAGATGATAAAGGAGAAATTAAAATTATAGGTAAGATTAGTGGTTCAAAGTACATTTTAGAGATTAGTGATAATGGGATAGGTATTCCTGAGGATAAAATTGACCATGTTTTTGATCCTTTTTTTAGTTTAAAAGAGGATGGTACGGGTCTTGGATTATCAATTGTTTATACACTTATGCAAAAAAATGGTATAAAGTATGAAATTAAGAGTAAAAAAGGTGAAGGTACTACTTTAAAATTAATTTTTGAGGATTATATAAATGAAAAGTATAGCAATTGTTGATGATGAAAAGTTATTGGTAAGTACATTGAAAGACCTTTTTGAAGATGAAGGCTATATTGTTCATACTTTTGAAAGAGGAAAAGATTTTTTAGGTAGGGTTAATGATTTAGATATTGATATTTTGTTGCTTGATTTAAAGCTACCTGATTGTTTTGGTATTGATCTTTTAAAGTACATCAAAACTCAAAACATAGATATTGTAACAATTGTTATCACAGCGCATGGTGATGTTTCATCTGCCATTAATGCCATTAAACTAGGAGCATATGATTTTGTGTCAAAGCCTTTTGATTTAGATGAAATGTTAATGTTAATTAATAGAGCTATTGATGAGCAAAAATTAAAAAATGAAGTAACTATTTTACGTGAAAGGATTTATGGTCATCCAGATGATATAAAGATAATAGGTGAGAGTGAGTCAATTTTGAAATTATTAGATGATATAGAAAATGTTGCTAAAACTGACTCAAATGTTTTGATATATGGCGAAAGTGGTACAGGTAAGGAGTTAGTTGCCCAATATATACATAGAAAAAGTAAGCGAACAAATGAGTCATTTATCGATATCAATTGTGCTACTATTGCTGAAAACCTATTAGAAGTCGAACTATTTGGTTATGAAAAAGGGGCTTTTACAGATGCCAAAATGAAAAAAATAGGCCTTATAGAACTATGTGATGGTGGTACACTTTTTTTGGATGAGATTGCAGAAATGCCGATCTTATTACAACCAAAACTTTTGAGATTTTTAGAAAACAAAAAATTCAGAAGAGTTGGAGGAAATAATGATATTCAGGTTGATGTCAGGATTATCGCCGCTACAAATAAAGATTTAGGTCAATTGGTTGAAGAAGGGGTTTTTAGAAAAGACTTATATTTTAGATTAAATGTTTTTCCAATTTATGTCCCGCCTTTACGTGACAGAGGAAATGATATAATTTTACTAGCAGAGCATTTTTTGAATTATTATTCGAAAAAGTTTGGTAAAAAAGTTTATAATTTCACTAAAGCAGTAAAACAATCTTTTTTAGATTATCATTGGCCAGGAAATGTTAGAGAATTAAAAAACTTAATAGAAAGACTTGTAATATTGTCTAAGAAAGAAGTTGTTGATATAGAGGATTTACCAGGAGATATTTTTTCAGTAAAGTCTGAAAAAAGAATAAAAGAAAGAATTAGCTCTGATAAAAACTTAGATCTTGATACAAAGGTGTTATTGTTTGAAAAAGAACTGATTATAGATGCGCTAATAAAAGCCAAAGGAAATAAGAGTGAAGCTGCAAAGCTATTGGGTATCAGCAGATATGCTTTATTAAGGAAAATCAAAAAATATGAAGAGCTTGGCTTATAAAGTAATTTTGGTATTTTTTTTATTAAAAAGTTTTCTTTTAGCAGAAAAAATTGCACTTGTTGACTGGAATCGAGATGGTTTATTTGAAGATGGTTTCAGAAGTGAGATATTGAATAACAATGATAAGATACGTTTTTATTCATTTAGTTGTAATAAAGATGAGTTTTTATTAGAAGAATATATTAAGTTTATTAAAAAGTTAGATGTTGATTTGATTTATGCAGTAGGTTTTCCTGTGGTTAAAACAATTTCTAGAAATTTTTTTTATACACCCGTTGTTTTTGTTATGCATCATGACCCTGTGGAAGCAGGTATTGTAGCTTCATATAAAAACAGCGAAAATAATTTAACGGGAGTTGTAGCAAAAATTCCCATTTTACAGCAACTAAAGACACTGAAAAAAATTGTTAATTTCAATAAAGTTGGTATTATTAGAAACACTAATGATTTTGAATATGAACTGTCTTTAAGAGAATTAAAGAGATTGGAAAAATTTTTTAATTTTAAGACGGTTGAATTAAACGATTCCGAAAATATAAAGGACAAGTTTTTTAAAGAAAGATTAGATGTACTATATATATATAAATCCCAAAAAATAAGTAAGTCATTGATTAATTTAGCTAATAGTTTTGGAGTATTGACGCTTGCTGCAGATTCAAATGTTGTTAAAAGAAAAGGAGCTTTATTTTCATTAGTTGTTGATGAATATAGGGTTGGGCGTTTTGCTGGCAAAAAAGCTGTAGAGATATTAAATGGTAAAAGAGCATCAAAAATACCGATTACTACTATTGAACACTTTATGTTGGTAATCAATATGAATACTGCTAAAAAAATTAATATTAACATACCGTTATCATTACTGATTATGACAGATAAAATTATTAAGTAATTATAAATATGATTGTTCGATATTCGCACATTGTTAATTAACTGAACACAACTTGTTTTAAAAAAGCTTTTGTATTTAGGGTTAGTTGAATGGCATGAACATTGCATTAAAATTTTAAATAATTTCAGGAGGTAGTAAATGTATAAAAAATTGTTAAGTATTTTCTTATCTGTATTGTTTTTTGTAACTGTTGGTATTTCTAAATCTAAGGCAAGTGACAACAACCTTATTATTGCAACAGCAACAACCGGTGGAACTTATTATCCTGTGGGTGTTGCTATTGGTACTCTAATAAGTATTAAATTAGCCAAAAAGTACAAAATTACAGCCACAGCAATTAATTCTGCTGGTTCAGGAGAAAATATTCAGATGCTCAAAAACAAAGAAGCAGATCTTGCAATTCTCCAAGCTCTTTTTGGTGCTATGGCTTATAACGGCAAAGGACTATATAAGGGAAAACCAATCAAGGATTTCAGATCTATAACAATGCTATGGTTAAATGTCGAACATTTTACATTACTGAAGAAATATTCAAAGACTGGAAATATTATGGATTTGAAAGGGTTGGGCAAAAAGTTTTCTATTGGTAAAAGAGGAAGTGGAACTGAGGGATCTGGCCGGACAATTCTTGGAGCTCTTGGTATAGAAATTGGTAAGGATATTATACCTGAGTACCTTGGTTACAACCCATCAGCACAAGCCATGATGGATGGGAGGATTGTAGGTATGAATACACCAGCAGGACCTCCAGTATCTGCTGTTACACAACTTTTTGCTCAACTTGGAGCTAAGAAAGTTGTTATTTTAGAATTTACAGACGAGCAACTCGAAAAAATCAGAAAAGTTTATCCTATTTGGAATAGATATATTATTAAGAAAGGTACCTACCCAGGTTTGAAGAAAGATGTAAGGACAATAGCTCAACCAAACTTTCTTGCTGTGAGACCTGACCTACCAGAAAAAACTGTCTATCTTATAACGAAAACAATATATGAAAATCTACCATTTTTGAATAATATTCACAAGGCTACTAAGGCTATGAGTCTTAATAAAGCAATTGATGGTTTACCTGTACCATTACACCCTGGGGCTGCTAAATATTATAGAGAAAAAGGTATTAAGATACCATCGGTATTAATTTCAAAGTAAATATAAATTAAGAGTTTTTTTAATTATATTTGGTGGCGTTATGCCACCGTTTTATTATGGAGGCTTTTATGTCTAATGATAAAAAAAAGACACAAGAAGATGTCAGTGGTGAAGTTATAACGGTTCAACGAGAGCTAGGAGACAAATTAAAAAAAGTTGTTTATGTAGTAGGTATTCTGACATCACTTTTTCATTTATGGGTAAATACCATAGGCATTATGCCTGAAATTCAAAGAAATGCTGTACACTATAGTTTAATTTTGTTTTTAGGTTATTTATTATATCCCTTATCAAAAAAGAATCCTGAAAAAACATTATCAATTGACATTATATTTGCAATATTATCATTTTTAGTGGGATTATATCTTGTATTATTTGAAAATGCATTACATGCAAGAAATGAGGTGCCGATTTTACCTGATTTAATTGCTGCCGCAATAGCTATTATTTTATTACTGGAAATTACAAGAAGAACTTCAGGTTTGATAATCCCTTTTCTTTCATTTTTCTTTTTAGGATATGCTCTTTACTTTGGTAAATTCTTTTCTGGTCTGTGGAATTTTCCTGGTGTAAATATTCAAAGGTTATTGTATAGAATGTATTTTGCTCCAGATGGTATCTTTGGAACTATTGCGACAATTTCTTCCACTTTTGTTTTTTTGTTTGTACTTTTTGGAGCATTTTTAATCAAATCTGGAGCAGGAGATTTTATTATCAAGCTTGCTGTAGCAATTATGGGAAGAACAATAGGCGGACCTGCAAAAATGGCAGTGTTTGCTAGTGGATTGATGGGAAGCGTTTCTGGTAGTGCTGTAGCGAATACTGTTGGAACAGGGTCAATTACCATACCTATGATGAAGAGGACAGGTTTTTCTCCAAAATTTGCTGCTGCTGTGGAAGCTGCTGCATCTACAGGAGGACAGCTTATGCCTCCAATTATGGGGGCTGGTGCATTCATTATGAGTCAGTGGACACAAATTCCATATTTAAAAATAGTTGGAGTATCTTTTATCCCGGCCATTATGTATTTTTTAACAGTTGCTTTTTTTGTTCATCTTCGTGCAAAAAAAATTGGGTTGAAACCGATGGCAAAAGAAGACATACCAAAACTTAGTGAAGTATTAAAGGAAGGATGGCAATTCTTTATTCCAATAATAGTGCTTATGGGTTTTTTGATGTATGGATATACACCTACTTTTTCTGCATGTGCAGGGATTGCTGCTATTATAATTGCCAGCTGGTTTAACAAAAAAACAAGAATGGGATTAAAAGATATCCTCGATGCTTTGGCTCTAGGTGCTAAGAATATGATTACAACTGGCGTTATACTACTTTGCTCTGGGATCGTGATAGGTATTGTTCTGCTAGTTGGTATGGGAATTAAATTTTCTATGCTTATCCAAGCGATATCTGGTGGAAGTTTATTATTAACTATAGTGTTAATTGCTTTAGCATCATTAATTCTTGGTATGGGCTTACCGGTTACAGCTTCATATATAGTATTGGCAGTTCTTGCTGCACCTGCTATGACAATGCTAGGAGCCAGCTTAATTGCTGCACATATGGTGATTTTTTGGTATTCCCAGGATGCAAATGTAACTCCACCTGTATGTCTTGCTGCTTATTCTGCATCAGGAATTGCAGGAAGCAAGCCCCTTGAAACAGGTTTTGAAGCTTGGAAACTTGCAAAAGGGCTTTATATCATACCATTACTATTTGTTTATACTCCTATACTTTTTGAAGGAAGTATCTTTGCTGTTGCTGAAACAGTGATTACTGCTACGTTAGGGCTATATGCCTTTGCAGTTTTTTTTGAAGGATTTCAGTTACGAAATCTTAATATTATTGAAAGAGTGTTTTTTGGTGTTACTGCATTTTTACTTCTTTTCCCCAAACAATATTTACATATTGCTGGAGTAATATTTTTTATAGTATTGGTTGGTATTCAAAAATTTAATAGTTCTCACTGAAAAGTGAGAACTATTTTTTTCTTTATTTTTTATTAATTATTATTTTTTTAAAAAAACTTCTGGAGTTTTTATAGTTCTTTTAATATAAGTAGAAAATAAAAAAAATTTTTGTTTTATCTGTTTGGAGTGAATGTATGAAACTAGGTATTATTCAGTTAAGAATTGAAGAAAATGTTGAAAGAAACATTCAAAAAGTAAATGATTTGACAAGTAATTACAATGATACTATTTTTTTACTCCCTGAGCTTTTTACTACTGGTTTTAACTATGATTTAATTAAAATGCTTGATGAATCACACATTAAACTTCTTGATTCTTTAAATAAAAATAATATTTTTATGGGATCTATCGTTAGAAAGAAAGACAGTAGTTATTATAATTCATTTTTTGTTAAATATAAAAATGGCATCTATTTTATATATGACAAAACAAATCTTTTCCCTTTAATGGGTGAAGATAAATATTTTAGCCCTGGTAATGGATACTATACTTTTGAGATAAATAATATAACAGCAGGTTGTGCCATTTGCTTTGATTTGAGATTTTGTGAAATATTTTTTCGATTAAGAAAGAATGGCGCAAAAATAGTTTTTTTACCCGCAGAATGGCCCAAAAAGAGAATAGAGCATCTTAAAATTTTGAGTAAGGCTAGAGCTATTGAGAATCAATATTATTTTATAGTATCAAATGCTGTTGGCAATACATGGAGTGAAAACTTTGGTGGTAATTCAATGATTATAGACCCTTGGGGGAATGTTTTAAAAACTGCAGCGGATAGAGAAGATATCGCAATAGTTGATGAAATTGATTTTAACTTGGTTGATGAAGTAAGAAATACGATTCCTATGAGGTGTTAGTTTATGAAAAATGTAAAAATTTTGGTATGTGGAATGGGTGAAATTGAGTTTGAAGCTCTTTGTAAAATGTGTGAAAAAGAGAAATTTGACAAACCAATTATAGTCTTTGAAGGACATAAAAATTTGTTAGTAAAGGATTTACTCCGTTCTCAGCCAGATGTTGAAAATAAAAAGGCTACTAAAGAACGAATGATTCTTTTTAATAATATGCCTCAAAAGGAGATTATAAGATTTATTGAGATTTATAAAAAATACGGTTTTCCAAAACCTCTTTTTTGTATGGTAACTGAACATAATGTTGAATGGAGCATTGAATACTTACTGAGCCATCTCGTAAAAGAGCGTGAAGAGGTAGAAAAAAATCATCGTATTAAACAAAAAAATAAATAATATTTTTACTAAAGCTAGCTTATTTTTAGGCAGACTGTTTTGTAATTGAGGTTATTGTGCAAAACAAATTAACATTTAATGAATACACATCATACATGTAACTTATTACTAACAAATGAATTATGTCATTTCTTTTGCTTATTTCCAATTGAAAATTAAGTGTTGTCATTGAGAGTATCATAAAGTAATCACTTATTTGTTATAAAGTTACACTATTGTATTGTTCTTATTGAGTGACATTATTGTAATTGTGTGTTTATTTTATTGCATATTTTTTGTTTTTGGGTTAAAAATTACTTAACCATAGAATTTGGAGGTAGTGATGAAAAAGATTTATTTAGACACAGAAGAGTTGCCTAAACAATGGTATAATATTTTAGCTGATTTGCCGTCACCAATGGATCCACCTCTGAGTCCTTTTACTAATAAACCTGTTACGTTTGATGAAATGAAGGCTATTTTTCCTGAAAGTCTTATTGAACAAGAAATGAGTGATAAACGATGGATAGATATTCCTAATGATATTCTTGAAATCTTATCATTATGGAGACCAACTCCATTAATAAGAGCTGAAAGGTTAGAAAATTATCTCGATACACCAGCAAGAATCTACTTTAAATATGAAGGTGTTTCACCAGCAGGAAGTCATAAGCCAAATACTGCTGTTGCTCAAGCTTATTATAACAAAAAAGAAGGTATAAAAAGATTGACTACTGAAACTGGAGCTGGACAGTGGGGTAGTGCATTGGCTTTTGCTACGAAAATGCTTAATATGGAATGTAGAGTTTATATGGTAAAGGTGAGTTTCTATCAAAAACCTTATAGAAAATCTTTTATGAGAATGTTTGGGGCAGAAGTAATTCCAAGTCCATCTGAGCTTACGAATAGTGGAAAAGTAATATTGGAAAAGCATCCTGATTCTAATGGCAGTCTTGGTATAGCTATAAGTGAGGCTGTGGAAGAAGCAGCTGGAAGAAATGATACCAACTATGCTTTAGGTAGTGTTTTAAATCATGTTTTATTACATCAAACTGTTATTGGATTAGAAGCTAAAAAGCAACTTAAAATGTTAGGAGAATATCCAGATAAAATTTTTGCATCTTGTGGTGGCGGTTCTAATTTTGGTGGTATTACCTTTCCTTTTTTGGCTGATAAATTTAATGGAAAAAATGTGGATGCTGTTGCAGTAGAACCTGCAAGCTGTCCTACATTGACAAAAGGTGTTTATGCCTATGATTATGGTGATGTAGCTAAACTAACTCCAATCATGCCAATGTTCACATTGGGGCATGATTTTGAACCTCCAGCTATCCATGCAGGAGGATTGAGGTATCACGGTGATTCCCCTATTGTAAGTAAGTTATATAAAGAAGGATTGATTTCTGCCGAAGCTGTAAAACAGTTAGAAGTTTTTCAATACGGGGTATTATTCGCACAAACAGAAGGGATAGTACCAGCCCCGGAGTCCGCTCATGCCATAGCCGCTACAGTTAAAGAAGCACTAAGATGTAGGGAGTCAGGTGAGAAAAAAACATTACTTTTTTGTTTAAGTGGGCATGGATTTTTTGATATGGCATCATATGATGCTTATTTTGATGGTAAACTAATTGATTATGAGTATCCTGAAGATATGATAAAAGAATCATTGAAAAACTTGCCAAAAATATAAAAACCGGAGCACAGGCTCCGGTTTTTTTTAGAATTTTATTTCTACTTCACTTTCCCAAAGACCGTGGATATTGCAATAACTTACAGCTATGATTTTACCAGGTTCGTTTAATTTTACTTTAAAAATAGCTGATGGCTCTGTATAAGCTGGACCTTGATTTGCACCCTTTGTGGATTCACCATGAGCAGTAAATTCAGCTCTACCTAAATTATAGACATTTCCGCTTTCAGGTTTAAAGTAAAGTGCTATCCAACCAATGTAATGCTCTGTGGTATTGGGGTGAGCGATTTCCTTTCCAACAGATACATTTACAACAAAGTCCTTACCAGCTTCAATTTTTTCAGGTAATTCAATTACAGGTACATGTTTTTCACTCTTAAAATCTGCGCTTTTTACTAATTCTCCAATTGCCATAAATAACCTCCGTCAAAAGTTTCTTTTAATATTATAACATATAAACAAGATTTTATATGATTATTATTTAGAATAAATCTAAATTTGTCAAGTATAAAATATACAAAATTTGTCTTAATTTATTCTCATCTGAAAAAGTGAAAACTTCAACGATATTTTATTGTATAAAGTAATTAGCTCATTTACAAAATTAAAAAAGAACAAAGAACAAAAAATATCGTAATTAATCTATCCCCCTCTCAAAAGTCTTTACTTGTTTATACAACGAAAATATCTATTGGGTGATAAAATAATATTTTCTAAAAAAGATAAAACAAATAAGATGGGGTGACTCCAAAATGAATAAGTTCTTGACTTATTAAACAATGTTTTGTATTACTTAACAATGTGGTTAAATATTTTTTAACTATATATGGAGGTTTTTATGAAAAAATTAACTTTAACTTTGTTAGTTATTATTCTTACTATTACACCAGTTTTCGCTAAAATAAAAATTGGTGCATTATTAGCAATATCTGGACCTGCTTCACATATAGGTAAACCAGCTGAAATTATTATTAAAACACTTACCAAAAATTTCAATGAAAAAAATCTTTTAAATGAAAAAATAGATCTAATTGTTTATGATACAAAAAGTCAACCTAAAATTGCAATACAATTTGCAAAAAAATTAATCAATAAAGATAAAGTTGATGTAATTATTGGACCAAATACTACAGGAAGTGCTCTTGCCATTATACCTTTTGTTCAAAAAGCAAAAATCCCAACAATGACTCTCGTAGGAGGGACATCTGTAGTTGAACCAGTAAAAAGATACGTTTTTAAATCACCTCAAAAAACTTCTACTGCAATAAAGAAAATAAAAAAATATTTACTAAAACACAATATAACAAAGATAGCAATAATAGCAGACTCCGGAGGATTTGGCCAAGACGGAATAAAATCAATTAAAAAACTTTCAAAAGGATTAGAAATAGTAGGAATCGAAAAATTCCACAAGTCTGATGCAAATATGACATCACAATTGTCAAAATTGTTAAAGAAAAAACCTCAAGCTATTTTAGCATGGACTGTTGGTTCTGCTGGAGCAAAAATAGCAAGAAATTTAAGACAACTTGACAAAAATATATTATTGATACAGTCTCACGGTCTCGCAGACTATTATTATATAAAATTAGCAGGTAAATTTGCAGAAAACTCAATTCTTCCTGCTACAAAATATATTGTGGCTTCCCAGTTACCTAATTCAGATCCTCAAAAAAAAATTCTAATCGATTTTAATAATCAATTTGGAAACCTAATTAAAAACTCATCAGTTCATTCAGTTTACGCATACGATGGATTCAATTTAATAATAGAAGCATTGAAAAAGTCAAAAGAAAAAAATATTCCATTAGTGGATGCTCTGGAATCAATCAGTAATTATATCGGTGTAACTGGAGTATATAACTTCTCAAAAAAAGATCACTGTGGACTTGATGAGTCTTCTATGGTAATAATAAAAGTAAAAGATGGGAAGTTTTTACTAGTTGAATAGGAGGATGTCATGTCCACATTTAAAGCAATGGTAGTGTACGAGAAAGAAAAAAATTTTGAAAAAGTTATTGAAAACAGGACTTTTTCGGATCTGCCCAACAATGAAGTCCTAATTAGAGTAAAATATTCATCACTAAACTATAAAGATGCTCTCTCTGCTACAGGACATAAAGGTGTCACAAGAAATTATCCTCATACTCCAGGTATAGATGCAGCTGGAGTAGTTGAAAATTCTAAATCTGATAAATTCAAAAAAGGTGATGAAGTAATTGTTACTGGTTATGATCTTGGTATGAATACACCAGGTGGTTTTGCTCAATACATATCTGTCCCATCTAATTGGGTGGTCAAAAAACCTACTAACCTCACTTTAAAAAAAGCTATGATTTTTGGTACAGCTGGATTTACAGCAGCATTATCAGTAGATAAACTTATGAAATTTGGCACTAATAAAGGAGGTAAAATACTTGTTACCGGTGCTACAGGTGGTGTTGGATCAATTGCTATAAGTATTCTTGCAAAGGAAGGATTTTATACTGTTGCAGCTACCGGAAAACTATCTGAAGAAAATTTTCTAAAAACACTCGGTGCAAAAGAGATTATTAATAGAGATGATATTATTGATGAAAAAAAACCATTACTGAAAGAAAGATGGGATGGCATAGTTGATACAGTTGGAGGCACAATACTTTCATCAGCTATTAAAGCCTTAAAATATGGATGTTCCGCTACATCATGTGGTCTTGCTCAATCTCCAAAACTTGATTTAACAGTTTACCCTTTTATACTAAGAAGTGTTAATTTGCTTGGTATTGACTCAGTGGAATGTTCAATAGATTTCAAAGAATATATATGGAACAAAATAGCTAACGAATGGAATATTGAATTTCCAAAAGAATTTTACGAAGAAGTTTCTTTAGATAGTTTAAACGAAAAAATCGATTTAATTTTGAAAGGTAAGATAAAAGGTAGGATTTTAGTAAATTTAGATAAGTAAAAAAAGGCGCGTATGTTTGCGCCTTTTATAACACAATATTTTCTTTATATTCTCCAAACACATTTTTAAGAGATTTTATAATCTCCCCAAGAGTAGCGTAACATTTTGCACATTCAATTATTTTTGGCATCAAGTTTTCATTAGATTTTGCTGTTTCTTCAAGTTGCTTTAATGCATTTTGAACAGCAAAATTATCTCTTTTTTCCCTAAGAATTTTTAATTTCTTTTTCTGATTTTCTTCAACAACTGGATCTATTTTTAAAATATCCTTAGGTGGCTCCTCCTCAATCTGAAATTTATTAACACCAACTACAATCTGCTCGCCTTTTTCAACCATAAGTTGATACTCATAAGCACTGTTTTGAATCTCTTTTTGTACATATCCCATTTCAATAGCTCTAATCATACCACCAAGCTCATCAATTTTATTAATATATTTCTCAGCTTTTTCTTCAATTTCATTAGTCCAAGACTCTATTAGATACGACCCAGCAAGGGGATCAATAGTATCTGCCACACCACTTTCATAAGCAATAATTTGTTGAGTCCTTAAAGCAATCCTAACAGATTTTTCTGTAGGAAGAGCAAGAGCTTCATCAAAAGAGTTAGTATGAAGTGATTGAGTCCCGCCTAAAACCGCAGCTAAAGCTTGAATCGCAACCCTTACTATGTTATTTTCTGGTTGTTGAGCAGTAAGAGTACTACCTGCCGTCTGGGTATGAAATCTTAGCATGCAAGATCTAGGATTTTTAGCACCAAATTTTTCTTTCATAATTTTAGCCCACAGTCTTCTAGCTGCTCTAAATTTTGCAATTTCTTCTAGAAAATTATTATGTCCATTAAAAAAGAATGACAATCTACCAGCAAAATCATCTACATTTAAACCGGCTTCAATTGCAGCTTTAACATATTCCATACCATCAGCTAAAGTAAACGCTACTTCCTGAACTGCAGTAGAACCTGCTTCTCTAATGTGATATCCACTGATACTTATTGTATTCCATTTAGGCACATGATCTTTACAAAAAGCGAAAATATCAGTAATTATTCTCATAGACTCTTTAGGAGGAAAAATATATGTTCCTCTAGCAATATATTCTTTCAATATATCATTTTGAATTGTTCCGCTTAATTTAGTAGAAGATACTCCTTGTTTTTCTCCAACAGCAATATAAAAAGCAAGCAAAATAGCTGCTGTAGCATTAATCGTCATAGATGTTGAAACTTTATCAAGAGGTATCCCATTAAATAGAATTTCCATATCAGCCAAGGAATCTATAGCAACCCCTACTCTTCCTACCTCACCTTCTGCCATCGGATCATCAGAATCATACCCAATCTGTGTAGGTAAATCAAAAGCAACTGAAAGCCCCATAGTTCCTTGCTGCAACAAATAATGGTAACGCTTATTTGACTCTTCAGCTGTTGCAAATCCAGCATATTGTCTCATTGTCCAAAATCTACTTCTATACATTGTAGGTTGAACACCACGAGTAAATGGATAAATCCCTGGATAACCTAACTGGTTTTCATAGTTTAAATCTTTTATATCTTCAGGAGTGTAAAACGGTTTTATCTCTATACCACTAGTCGTCTGAAACTTCTCTTTTCTTTCAGGAAATCTTTCTATAGATTTCTTATAAATTTCTTCCCATTTCTTTATCATAACTCCTCCTGCTAAAAAGAAAAAGCCGCTTAATGCGGCTTTCTCTACTCTACAATAAAGAGCTTATCACCAATTGCAACAGTACTTTCATTCGGATCTTCACTTGCCTCAACAAAAATCTCCGTAATTACACCCTTTTTTGGTGATTTTATTTCATTTTCCATTTTCATAGCAACAAGAATCATTACAGTTTCACCCTCTTCAACCTCATCTCCTACATCTTTCAAGCGTTTCCAAATATAACCTGGCATCTGAGCTTCTATCACCTGTCTTCCTTCTACTGTTGCAGAAGCCCTCATCTTCATAAATCTCTTCATTTCATCTAAAACTTCAACTTTGTAATTATCGCCATCAACAATTACTTCAAAATTATTTCCATTCTCACTTATTTCAACAGCATAAGATTTACCATCAATTATCAAAGAATATATAACTTCATTGATTTGTGCAAAATCCACACTATATTTTCTACCATCTATTTCAACTTCATACATAAAAGGCTCTTTTTCTTCTAAATCTACTTTTATTTCTTCTTCTTTACCATCTACATTAACAAAATAATCTCTTTTAACTGGCATGACATCCTCCTACTAAGCAAGCCTGTTACAAATATTATAAAGTTTACCGGAACGTTTCCAAGTAGATTCTCCAACGTCAGGTCTAGTAACTGCACGCTCAGCAGCAATCTTCTCAGATAATAGCTGTTTAATAGCTGCAGCAATTACCGGTACAGTAACATCTTCATTTTCTCTCCTTTTTAAATCCTCCATATCAAACTTATTATCAATAAATCCTGTATCATAATTTCCAGATAAAAATGTTTCATTCTTTAATACTCTAATATGAAAGGGAATTGATGTTTTAATACCAGCAATCTTATATTCAGAAAGTGCTCTCCTCATATTTCTGATTGCAAATTCCCTATCTTTTCCAACCGCACAAAGTTTAGCAATCATTGGGTCATAATATAGAGGCACTTCATAACCCTGGTATGCACCACTGTCCACTCTCACATTTGGGCCACCAGGCTCTTCATAAACTGTGATAAGTCCTGGAGATGGAGCAAAATTATTAGTTGGGTCTTCTGCATAAATACGACATTCAATAGCATGACCTCTTCTTTGAATCTCTTCCTGTTTGTACATCAGCTCTTGACCAGCAGCAACCCTTATCATTTGATTAACTAAGTCAACTCCTGTGATCAACTCAGTTACAGGGTGTTCCACCTGAAGTCTTGTATTCATCTCAAGGAAATAAAAGTTTTGATCTGCACCAACAATAAACTCTAATGTCCCTGCGCTAAAATAGCCAAGTTTTTTAACAGCTCTTACAGCAACTTCATACATCTTAGCTCTTGTTTCATCATTGATAAAAGGAGAAGGTGCTTCTTCTATAACTTTCTGATGTCTTCTTTGTATCGAACACTCCCTTTCAAAAAGATGAAGGGCATTTCCATGTTTATCACCTATAACCTGAATCTCCACATGGTGAGGTTGAACAATAAATTTTTCTATGTAAACCTCACTACTACCAAAAGCATTCAGTGCTTCTGATTGTGCAGTTCTAAAAGCAGACTCTAGATCTTCAGGCTTTTCCACTAGCCTCATACCTTTTCCACCACCACCATGAACAGCCTTCAACATAATTGGATAGCCAATCTCATCTGCAACTTTTTTAGCCTCATTTAAATCTTTTACAGGATCCTCTGTCCCTGGTACAACAGGAACACCTGCTTCTATCATTGCCTTTCTTGCACCAGTTTTACTACCCATCAACTCTATATGCTCTGGAGAAGGCCCTATAAATATTATTCCAGAATCAGCACAGGCTCTTGCAAAATCTGCATTCTCAGCATAGAACCCATATCCTGGATGGATTGCGGCTCCAGTTTTTTTGGCAATATCAATTATTCGATCCATTTTAAGGTAACTTGTATCTGCAGGGCTATCTGTAATACAATAAGCCTCATCAGCATATCTAACATGGGGAGCTTTTCTATCCGCATGTGTATAAATGGCAACAGTTTCTATTCCCATTTTTCTACATGTTCTAAATACTCTTATTGCTATCTCACCTCTATTTGCAACTAATACTTTTTTTATCTCAGGCATAATTTTCCTCCATACACCTATTAAAGTGGAATGTTACCATGTTTTTTAGGTGGATTCGTCTGTCTCTTATTAGCAAGCAACTCAAAAGCTTGTATTAATTTTGGACGTGTTTGTTCAGGTAAAATAACTTCATCAATAAACCCTAGTTCAGCAGCCCTATATGGATTGGCAAAAGTCTCTCTATATTCTTCAACAAGGCGTTTTTTCATAGCATCTGGATCATCAGCTTTTGCAACTTCCTTTGCAAAAAGAATCTGAACTGCGCCATCAGGGCCCATAACCGCAATTTCAGCAGTAGGATATGCAAAATTCATATCACCACGCACATGTTTAGAACTTAAAACATCATATGCTCCACCATATGCCTTTCTGGTTATTACTGTCACCTTAGGTACAGTTGCTTCGCAATAAGCATACAATAGTTTTGCCCCATGTTTAATAATACCACCATATTCCTGAGCTGTTCCCGGCATAAATCCAGGAACATCAACAAAAGTAAGGAGTGGAATATTAAATGCATCACAAAATCTAACAAACCTTGCACCTTTAATAGAAGAATCTATATCTAAAGCTCCAGCAAGTACTGCTGGTTGATTTGCCAAAATACCAATAGTTTTACCGTTTAATCTAGCAAAACCAATAATTATGTTTTTTGCATAATGTTCATGTATTTCAAAGAAATTGCCATCATCAACAACTTTCAAAATTACATCACGCATATCGTATGGTTTATTTGGATCAGTAGGTACTACTTCATTAAGAGACTTCTCAATTCTATTGGGATCATCTTTGCATGGAACAACAGGTGGATCTTCCATATTATTTGATGGTAGATAGCTTAATAGCTCCCTAATCCTTAACAAACATTCATCATCATTCTCTACAGCAAAGTGAGCAACACCACTTTTTGTATTATGAGTCATAGCACCACCAAGTTCTTCCTTCGTAACAACCTCGTTAGTCACAGTTTTTACAACCTCTGGACCTGTAATAAACATGTAACTTGTTTCTTTAACCATAAAAATGAAGTCAGTTAAAGCAGGAGAATAAACAGCACCACCTGCACAAGGCCCCATAATAGCGCTAATTTGAGGGATAACTCCTGATGCAAGAGTATTTCTTAAAAATATGTCAGCATAACCTGCAAGAGAAAGGACTCCTTCCTGAATTCTAGCACCTCCAGAATCATTTAACCCAATTACAGGTGCACCCACTTCCATTGCAAGATCCATTACTTTACATATTTTTTTAGCAAACATTTCTGATAAAGAACCACCAAAAACAGTAAAATCCTGAGAAAAAACAAATACTGTTCTACCATTAATTTTACCATAACCTGTTACAACACCATCACCAAGTATTTTATTCTTTTCCATACCAAAATAGTTACATCTGTGAACTACAAACTTATCAAGTTCTACAAATGTCCCCTTATCAAGTAACTTATCAATTCTTTCACGAGCTGTTAATTTACCTTTTGCATGTTGTTTCTCAATTCTCGCAAGACCACCACCTAACTCAGCCTGGCGATTTAACTCTTGAAGCTGTTTGATTTTATCTTCCATAAAACTCCCCCTGAGTTTTTTTGTTACAATAATAAAACATAATTTTTATTTTTAGTCAATATAAAATTAGAAACATTTGTGCACTAAATAAATATAATCAATATGCAATCAGTAATCGTTTTATAATAAAAAGAAATTATTTTATTAAAGTTATTTTTAGAAATAATTATTTTACAAATAATAAACTGTATAATGTATGCTTAAGATTCCTGATAGCTAGCTTAACATTCCACTTCTGTTTTTTTCTATCACCACAGTAATTCGATATACTTCTTATCTGATAGGCCGTTACATTAAATTTCCTACATACAAGACCAAAAGCGGCACCTTCCATTGACTCAATTGATGCATCAGTTTTAGATTTATATAGGTTTGCTAATTTATCAGTAGAAGAAAGTAATGATACAGTATTAGCATTTACATGTCTTAAATTATCAATTGTTTTAAATACTGTTTTATTATCCTCACACACTGCAAACCCTATCTCATTTAACATCTTTAAACAATTGTCCTCTATTAAACCTTCGTCAACAAAGAAGTCTTGCTCCACGCTCACAACATCACCTATATCTAACTCACATTCTTTATAAGCACCAGCTATACCTACAAGATAGGCTTCTTCAACATCATCATGAGTACAAAAGAAATGTGTAGCAGAAACTGTTACATTAACTTTCCCAATACCTGTTACAATTATTTTAATACCAGAATATTCTGTATAAAAATAAATTTTATGATTTTTTAATGACAAATTTGGAAATAAATATTCATACTCATTTTTTGTTGGTATAAAAATTACTTTTGACATTTATAAAAATAAAGTTTTGGAAATCTTTTTTTAGAATAGTCAATATCAAACATATATTCACAATTTGTTATCTTCTCACCAGCTACAAAATAATATTTTTGAAACCTATTTACAGCAGATGAATAGACTTTCTCCTTAGTCATCCTTTCATAATTAAACATAAGTTGTATAGGATTTATTTTTACATCTACTACTAAAGGCAATTCTTCATTTAATCTCTCTACTATTTGTTTTGCTGCACCTTTATAGTCATAATAGTTCTTTACTTTGTAGTATTCATAAGTATGTGTGAAAATAGTAAACAAAAACAAATTAAAAAATAATAAAAGATAAATAACTGATTTCGTATTCCTTGCATAAAATAAAAATAATAACCATCCCGACAAAACAATAACTATTTGAAGATAAAAACCAAAATATAGTAAAAAACAAATCGAAACTACCATTATAAAACTGAATATATATGTTATAATTTTCTTATATTCTGGATTAAGTTTTACATCATCCACTAATAAATATGATATAATAATTGCAAAAAATGGCACAGCCGGCATAAAATACCTACCTCTTCCACCAGGCAATAAAGCCATTATTATAAAGGAAACAAAAAAAATAACCAAAGATGAATTAAATATATCATCCCTAATTTTATATGAGAATTTTTTATAAAACATTATCAAAAAACCCCAAGGGAAAAAAGCTAAAAAAATTCTAAAAGCAAACAAAGAAAAATGCGTAATAATTTCTCCAAGCCCTCCTCTTACACGATCAGTAGCTTGAGATGAAAAACCAGAAATCAAATTATTAATGTCTCCATTAAAATAATACATGATAAGCCATATTGCTGGTAGTAACAATGATAACAATAAATGAATCAATAAAAACTTAAAATAATCATAAAATTCTTTTCTTTTATACAACAATAAATATATTACTATCCCAGGATAAAAAAATAAAGGTGAAATCCCTTTTGCTAGAATACCTAAACCATTAAAAAACGATGATATCAAAATAAATTTAAAATTTTTGGGTGACTTTATATACAAAAAAAACGTTAGCAAAGTAAACAAGGTCAATAGTAAATCTGGCTCAGATTTATTACCATAAGAATAAAGCATTAAATAATTAGTCATTGTTATAATCGATGCCATTACAGCAATTTTTTTGTCCATAATAAAAATTAATAGAGAAAATCCAATTAATAAAAGAGCTAAAACAGATGGAAATCTAGCATCAAAATTCGATACATATTTTTTTTTATAACCTAAAATAGCTATTAGCCAATTTTGTAAAGGAGGTTTTTTCACATAAGGTCTTGAATAAACAGTAGGAACAACATAATTCCCACTCAGAAGCATCTCTTGTGCAATAATGGCTCTTCTAGGCTCTTCATGAATTAAAGGTTTTTGTTCAATGTATATCAGTAAATTAAACAAAATTACTATTGTAGTAAAAAAAAAGATAAAATATTTATTCACTAGAATTCTTCCTTGTAATAATCTGGATAAGTATCAAGCATTTTCTTAGAAGCAAGATATAAATATACATCATCAAGATAATTCAATAGACTTTCTCTATCTTCACTTAAAATACCTTTTAAAATGAACATATTTGAGACATGATTAGAACGAAAAATTATTCCTCTACCGTTAATATGCTCTATCATCATTCTAGCTTCTTTAATCAAGTGCCTAATCATAGGCTTTTCAATTTTTTCAAAATAGTTTTTCTTTCTGCGAATAAAGAGAGTTAACATACCAAGATATTTTGGATTTACTTCACTTATCCATTTTGCAGTATCTAATGCATGAGCTTCACTAAATTTAACCCCTCCTCCTCCAAGAATAACCATAATAGAAAAAGTAAAACCTATTTCTTGTAACTTTATCACTTTTGATTTTACTTCTTCCGCATCCATCCCTTTATTCATTATTTCCAATACATCATTATTAGCACTTTCAAGTCCAAAATAAAGTAAATTCAACTTTCTTTTTAATATATGAGTCCACTCATCCATTCCTTTAGATAATATTGCCTGCGGTCCTGCATATGAGCTAATCCTCTCAAGATTTGGAAAATTTATATTAATATAATCAAGTATTTTAATTAACCCTTCAGTGGGATAAATTACAGCATCTCCATCAGCAAGAAATATTCTTTTAACAGAATTTCTTACATAATCTGGAATAATATCAACTTCTGCTTTAAAATCTTCAAAACTTTTCAGCTTAAACTTTTTCGTAACATACATCCCACAAAAAGAACATTGATTATATGAGCAACCTTCTGTAACTTGAAATATTAATGAATTAGCTTCGCTAGGAGGTCTATAAAGTGGATAACTATATTTTGGTAAAAAATCTAAATTATTCAGTAACATAACCTAAACCTTCTAAAATTTCTTTTGTAGCATTATATTTATTAAGAGTATAAAAATGAAGTCCTTTAACATTATTTACAATAAGTTCTTTACACTGCAAAATTGCATATTCGATTCCAACCTTATACATATCCTCTAATGTTTTACCATCAAGTTTTTTCACCAATTTTTCTGGAACTGTTGCACCACACATTTCAACAAATCGCTGTACTTGTGAAAGATTCAACACTGGCATAATTCCTGGTATTATAGGAATATTTATCCCTACTTGTGTCGCCCTATTTAAAAACTCAAAAAAATACCTGTTATCAAAAAACAATTGAGTTATCACAAAATCCGCACCGCTTTCCACTTTTATTTTAAGATATTCTATATCTTTTTCGAGGTTTTCAGATTCTAAATGACCTTCTGGATAACCAGCAACACCTATGGAAAATCCATTCTTTCCACGTATATATCTAACTAACTCATATGCATAGTTAAAATCCTTTCTAACTTCTTCCACAGGAAAATCTTTAGGGATATCACCTCTTAAAGCTAAAATATTTTCAACACCCTCTGTTTTCAACTTTTCAAGAATCAAATCAATATCATTTCTAGTTGATGATATACATGTCAAGTGCATCATAACATTCAATTCATATTCCTTCAATATTTTTATTGTCCAATCAACTGTTTTGTCTTTTGTGCTACCACCGGCACCATAAGTTACTGAAACAAAATCAGGTTTATAATTCTTTAAAACATCTATAGTATCAAACAGTATCTTTTCATTTTCTACCTTTTTAGGCGGGAAAAATTCAAAAGATAATGTCATATTTTTACTTGTAAGTATTTCTGATATCTTCAACATTAACCTCCTGCAATCGAATACAGCTTTTATACTTATTATATCATTTGACTTCAACCATTTTTTATGAAATATTTAATTATGCTAGAAAGAATTTACAAATCAATTTTTAAAATTTTTATCTTTTATATACTTATTCTAAACTTTTTTTGCTTTATAACTACTTTAAACCCAAAGGCGTTAATCAACCCTTTTTTTATTAAAAATCGTACTATAAGTGTTTATCTTTTTCTTAAGCATATAATTTTTGAATCGGGCATACCTACAAAAATAAAAGACATGGAACTGATTGAAAAAACAGTAACCCATATTTCTAAAAAATATAATGTTGATTCATTGCTTATTCATGCAATAATAAAAGTAGAATCGGAATACAACCCGTTTGCAATATCAAGAACTGGTGCTATGGGATTAATGCAAATTATGCCAGTTACTTTTTTTGAAATGGATTTTAATGATCCGTTTAATATTGAAGAAAACATAGAAGCAGGAACAAAATACCTAAAAATACAACTAACCAATTTTAAAAAACTCGAATTAGCGCTTTCAGCCTACAATGCAGGACCAAGTACTATCATTAATAATAAAATACCAGAAATTGTTGAAACAAAGCAATATGTAAAAAAAATATTAATTGAATATACAAAATTAAAATCCAAAGAAATTCATTAACTCTCTTTTTTCCATACTAAAAAGTGTATTCTCTGCATTTTTCTTATTCAAAGCATATTCACACATATCAGATATTTCTTCTTCACTTAAGATTGAATCAACACTCGCATCATACAACCAATCATAACTTCTTAGTACATCAACAATGTTTGGGAATTCTTTTTTTAGTTCATAATATTTATCAACTTTTTTATACTCCAACATTTTTATATAATAAGGTAAAAGTATATAATTTGCTAATCCATGATGTATGTTCTTATTATTTGTTAAATAATATCCAAGAGAATGAAGCAAAGTCGTACCTGTATGCAAAATCACAATTCCAGCAAGAGTAGAAGCATACAAAAAATTCTTTAAACTATCATCATCTATTTTCTCTTTTGCTAAATTATTTAGAATAATTTTTATACACTGAAGAGCCACCATATCACTAAAAGGATTTGCTCTTTTTGATAAATAACCTTCAAAAGCATGGGTGAAAGCATCAAAAATAGTCGCAAATAGCATATTATCACTTAAAAATTTCAAATAATTGTAGTTTAAAACAGCAAATTTAGGAAAACAATCTTCTTTAGCAAAATTGATCTTATCCTTTTTTTCGTAATCAGTTATTATCGCATAATGGTTTACCTCCGAGCCAGTCCCACATGTTGTTGGTATGGCAACTAAAGGAATAGTTTTATTAGTAAGTTTTTTTACATTTAATAATTCATAAAATCCTCTATTATTTGTAGCAAAACAAGAAATAGCTTTTGCTGCATCAAGACTACTACCACCACCAAAAGCTACAATTATATCACATCCATTTTGTCTTACAAATTTACCACCTTTTATAACTGTATTAATAGATGGATTCTCCTCCACTTCATCAAAGACAAAAAGGGATCCCCTAACCGTATTTTTTAACAAATCAACAAATCCAGTTTTATAAGCAGCATTCCTGCCACATATTAGAGCAATATTATTATAACTACTCAATATCTTTTCTAATTCTTTTTTTTGATCTTCACTCATAATAACCTTAACAGGAGAAAAAAAACTAAAATTCTTCATAATTTGCTCCAAAAAATATTAAACATTTATAAATCTTACATTACAACTAATAATATAATCAACTCCAATCAAGTAGCCTTTTTTCTCCTTCAATTTTTTTTAAATCAGCGATATTCTGACTCACCTCTATTAATCCCTTATAGTTACTATCTTTTTTCCTAAAAGGATATCGCTATATTGACTCTACTCTAACGTTACATTTGCCTTTAAAATTAGACATTAAAAACATCCTCAACCCTAAAAAACAAATTTACCATCCTTATATACAAGAACACCATCAAGATAAACTTCACTACCATTATCCATCTTTTTTATCAAATCCCAATGAAGCCCTGATTTATTTTTACCACCTGCTTCAGGATAAGAAGACCCCACTGCAAGATGAATCGTTTTTCCAATTTTTTCGTCAAATAGTATATTCTTTGTTGGTTTATTAATACTATCGTTTAATCCAAAAGCTATTTCTCCTATAAATCTTGAACCTTCATCGGTATCTAACATTTTGTTTAAAAATCCTTCACCTTTTTCTGCAGTAGCCTTCACAACTCTTCCACCCTCAAAATAAAGAGTCACATTTTGTACTTCTACTCCCATAAAAGTTGTTGGTACATCGAAAAATATTACTCCCTCAGCACTATCTTCCACAGGACTTGTAAAAACTTCGCCATCGGGCATATTATGAGATCCATTGCAATTAATCCATTTTCTACCATCCACTTTTAAAATAAGCTCAGTATGTTTCCCAAGGATTTTTAACTCTTTCCCTCCTGTAAGCAGTTCAACAATTTTCTCTTGAAAACTGCTTACCTCTTCCCATACTCGTACTGGATCTTTTTCATTTAATTTGCAAGCCCCAAAAACAAAGTTTTTATATTCTTCAAAAGACATTTCAGCATCTTGTGCCATTGAGTAAGTAGGATATGGAGCCAGTACCCACTTAAATTCACCTTTAGCTTCTCTTTCAAATAGGATATCCTTTAAAATCCTAGTTGCTTTTCTGTTAATAGCTACTTTTGTTGAATCAACATTAGTTAATTGTTTTGTGTTTATTTCGCTATCAATGACAATCAACCCATCAATAGTTTTTGCAGTTGTCAAACTAACTTCTGGTATAAATTCTAACTGTTCTTTCTCAGCATATTTATAAAAATAATACATCTGCTCTGGAAAACTCATTTTCACAATAGGATAAGCTCCTAATTTTATTAAATACACATAGCAAGCTTTAATTAAAGGTTCAGCACTTATCTCCCCTCTTACTTCTACTAAATCACCCTTTTTCACCTTTAAACTATAATCGCAAAGTAATTTTGCCAATTTCTCTTCATAGCTCATTCTTGCCTCCTAACCACATGTTTATATTATATTTACATTTTGTGTAATACTTTTCTAATGTATGCATTATTATGTATACACCACCATCTAGCAAAACTTTCATTTCCAAGCAAAAAATTAATTAACTTCTTTCTAACTTATTTTATTTATTGAAATTTTCAATTATTTTTTTTAAAATATACTTATTAAGTAAAGTAGCCTAATTGGAGGGGAAATATGTTTTCTATTGTTTTAGCAGGAGGAAGTGGTTCAAGGTTGTGGCCATTATCAAGAAAAAAGTTTCCTAAGCAATTTCTTAAATTAACAGATGATGAAACACTCCTACAAAAAACTATTAAAAGAAATTTATACTTTACTGAGAAAGAAGATATTGTAATCGTCACAAACCGAGATCATTCATTTTTTGTAAAAAGCCAAGTTCAATCGAAGTTAGGCGAAAAAATAAATATGTTAGATGAACCCATTGGTAAAAACACAGCACCAGCAATTGCATTAGGTATTAAATTTATTCAAGAAAAACTCCATGGTAAACTTAATGATCCGGTTTTTATATCTCCATCTGACCATATAATTAGCCCTGCATCGGAATTCGCAGATTATGTAAAAGCTGCTGAAAAATTAGCAAAAAATGGTTACATTGTTACTTTTGGTATTGTACCTACAAAACCTGAAACTGGATATGGATATATTAACAAAGGTGAAAAAATTGACAGTAATTGTTATAAAGTAAACAAATTTGTAGAAAAACCAAACTTAGAAACTGCTCAAAAATATCTAGAATCAGGAAATTATTTTTGGAATTCTGGAATGTTCATGTTTTCGATAGAAACCTTTATTGAAGAAATCGAAAAATTTGAACCTAAAATTTACGATATTTTCACAAGTAGTTTTGAGAGTATGATAGAAAACTTTCATAAAATGCCTGATATATCTATAGATTATGCAATAATGGAAAAATCAAACAAAGTTGTTGTTATCCCAATTAACATAACGTGGTCTGATATAGGATCATGGGACAGTGTATATGAAGTTATGCCCAAGGATGAAAATAAGAATGTTATTCAAGGTAATGTAGTATCAAAAAATAGTAAAAATAGCCTTATAATTGGATCAAAAAGGCTGCTATGTACAGTTGGTATAGAAGACTTGATAATTGCTGATACAGATGATGCTATTCTTATTGCTAAAAAAGGGTATTCTCAACAGGTAAAAGATATAGTAGAATTGCTTCGCAAAGAGGAAAAAGAAGAAGTTGAAGTTCATAAAACTGTTTACAGACCATGGGGGAGTTATACAGTTCTCGACGAAGGGATAAATTATAAAGTCAAAAAAATCGTAATAAATCCCGGTCAAAAACTCAGTTTACAACTTCATTATCATAGAGCTGAGCACTGGATAGGTATCAAAGGAACAGCTAAAGTACAAATTGGAAATGAATTTATTTATTTACATGAAAACGAAAAAACATACATACCTAAAGCTACAAAACACCGAATAGAAAATCCAGGGAAAATACCATTTGAAATGATTGAAGTTCAAATTGGTGAATATGTAGGAGAAGATGATATCATTAGATTTGAAGATATTTATGGAAGAGTAAAATGAAAATAAAGAATATAGGTTTTGTTTCAACAAGAATAGCAGGAACAGATGGAGTGTCCCTTGAAATTGAAAAATGGGCACACATTCTTGAACGAAATGGATACAACTGCTTTTATTTCGCAGGAGAGCTAGATAGAGAGCCTGAAAAATCATACATTTGCCCTATAGCTCATTTTAATCACCCAGAAATTGAAAAACTAAACAAAAAGTTTTTTGGTGTAAAAGTTAGAGATCATGAAACCTCTTTAAAAGTTTCAGAAATTAAAGAATATTTAAAAATACAGTTATATGATTTCGTTAAAAAATTTGACATTGATCTTTTAATACCTGAAAATGCGTTAACTATACCTATGAACATCCCATTGGGACTAGCTTTAACTGAATTTATTGCTGAAACCTGTTTCCCCACCATTGCTCATCACCATGATTTTTACTGGGAACGAACTCGCTTTTTAATAAACTCAGTCAAAGATTATCTTGACAGGGCTTTTCCACCTGACTTAAAATCAATCAAGCATGTAGTAATTAATTCATTAGCATCAGAGCAATTAAGTCTGAGAAAAGGTATATCAAACGTAGTAATACCAAATGTTTTTGATTTTTCAAATTCAGCAAAAAAAATAGATGATAAAACATGTCTTCAAATAAGGGAGCTTGCAGGACTTGAAGAGAATGATTTATTTGTACTTCAACCCACAAGAATTGTTCCAAGAAAGTGGATTGAAAGAGCCATTGAAATTGTTTACCTTATGAATCTAAAAAATCCAAAACTTGTTATTTCTCATGCTAAAGGTGATGAAGGAGATTTTTATTACATTAGAATAAAAAACTATGCGAAAATTTTAGGCGTTGAAATTGTTGAGTTAGAAAAATTTATTGGTACAGAAAGATGTGTTAAAGACAATAAAACAATTTTTACAATTAATGATGTTTATCAATGTTGCGATATAGTAACATACCCCTCTGGGTATGAAGGATTTGGCAATGCTTTTCTAGAAACAATTTATTTTAAAAAACCTATTATTGTAAACAGATATTCAATTTTTATTACAGATATCGAGCCTTACGGATTTGATGTTTTTAAATTTGACGGATTTGTAACAGAAGATTTTATTAAAAATGTACTAAACACCTTAAATAATAAAAACAAACTTCAAGAAATGGTTGAAAAAAATTATGAACTCGCAAAAAAATATTTCTCTTATGAAGTATTGGAAAAAAAATTAATACGTTTAATAGAAGATATGGAGGAACAGTGTATTAAATGAAATATAATGTAGCAATTCTTCATTATTCTGGGCCACCTATTGTAGGTGGTGTTGAAGAAGTAATAAAACTTCAGGCGCTTCTTTTTAAAAGAAACGGTATAAACGTAAAAATAATTGCTGGAAAAGGTAATTCATTTGAGGGAAACATACCTGTTGAAATCTATTCATTACTGGCTTCTAACTCAAAAGAAATCGCTAAATCTTTTGATTTAGCTGCATCAGGTGATAAAGAATATCTATTTGAACTAAAAGAAAATATCAAAAATTATCTCATAAATTCCATTAAGCAATTTGATTTTCTTATTGTTCACAATATACTGAATATGAGATATAATCTGGCAGCAGCACTAGCTATCCATGAAATAGCTAATGAAAAAATTATAAAAGTTATTAGTTGGTGTCATGATTCATTATACTTTTACGATAACTATGATCCTATTTTTAATAAAAGTCCTTTTAACATTTTCAAAAAATTTAATAAAAATATAACTTATGTTACAATATCTGAAAGTAGACAAAGGTTATTTGCATCCCTTTTTAATGTTTCAGAAGATAAAATACATGTAATTAAAAATGGAATTGACCCTATAACTTTTTTTAAGCTTGATGAAAATACTGTAAAAATTATAAATCAAGAAAATTTGTTCAACTATGACCTGATACTAGTACAACCTTCAAGACTCCACCCAAGAAAAAATATAGAGTTAACAATTCAAGTGATAAAAGCACTCGTTGACAAAGGTATAAATGTTAAAGGACTAATAACAGGAGCTTTTGATCCACATGAAAAATCAACAGTTGAATATTATGAAAAATTGAGCAAACTATTAACAGATTTAAGAATGGAAAAAAATATACTTTTATTAGCTAAATACACCCTTCCATCAGGAGAATCTATACAAAGCGATAAATTGAATATTAAAGACTTATACCATCTAGCTGATGTTCTCTTTCTTCCAAGCACACAAGAAGGTTTTGGAATACCATTGCTCGAAGCAGCTACACTAAGAATACCCATAGTTTGCTCTAATATCCCACCTTTTAAGGAAATTGCAGGAGAATATGTTACATTTTTCAATTTAGATGACGATGTTAACAGAATAGCTGATAAAATAATTATGGTTTCAAAAAGTAATAGAACAAGTTTATTTTTAAAAAAAGCTTTACAAGAATATAACCTAGACAATATTTTCAGAGAAAAAATTAATCCTCTTCTAACCTCCTTACTTTAGTGCTTATTTAATAAAAACTAACCTAGTTCTCACTATTTCAGAGAAAACTAAGCATTATGATTATTATTTTTTTCAATATTTTTATAATGAATATCTAATTGAGGATAAGGTATCTTAATATTTTCTTCATCAAAATAGCTTTTTATATTTTCAAGCAAATCACATCTTGTTTGCCAATAATCAGAAGATTTAACCCATGGGCGCACAACTAAAAATATACAACTATCTGCAAGTTCTGAAACCCCAATAAAATACTTAGGCTCCTTTAAAATTCTCTCATCTTTATCCAGTATTCTCTTCAAAACTTCTTTCACTTTTTTCAAATCTTCATTATATCCTACTCTTATAGTAAGATCTATCCTTCTTATATCCCTAGCAGAATAATTTATAATTTCATTTTTTACAATCTTTGAATTTGGCATTATTATACTTCTATTATCTGGAGTTCTTAGTAATGTATTAAAAATAGATATTTTTTCAACAATTCCTGGAATTCCACCTACTTCAACAAAATCACCAACTTTAAAAGGTCTTGTAAATAGAATCAAAACTCCTGAACCAAAATTTGAAAGATTACTTTGCAAAGATAAGCCCACAGCAAGAGTTGCAGCACCAATAATAGCTGCCAAAGATGTAGTTTTGATACCAATAGTGTTTAATGCAATAACAATGGAAACAATAAAAAGTGTATAGTAAATTAAATCACCAATAAAATTTACAACCATATCATCTGCTTTTGCTTTATTCAGCCCTTTACTTACTGCAATACTAATTCTTTTTGATAAAAACTTTCCAATGAAAATTATTATTAATCCTATCAATATTTTAATACTAAAATTTATAATTAGTTGCTTATAAAAAAGAAGTTTATCATTCATAAATTTCCCCTTTTCTTTTTTAATTAATTATGCTAACTATTTTATATGAATAATAAATTTAAGCAAGAAATACTTGAGAAGGTTTTAGATAACGTTGACAAATTTTACATCCACATAATGCCACACAAGGATTTGATCATCGGTGCGCGAGGGCTTATTGATCAGGAAAAAGAAAAAGGGTTACTTTTAGTTTTCGGTCCATACTCATATAAAGATTTTCAATGGGATGATCAAAATATATATGTATCTATGAGGTTTTCAGGAAAGTGGGAAAACTTGACTATACCTTATGATGCAATAACATCCATTTTTGATGATCCTCTCACGCCATCATTCGTATTTAGTTTTAAAATTTCAGCAAAAGATAAATCTGAAGATAATCAAGATAAAATCAAAAAACCTCTTGTAGAAAAAAACGATAAAGTGATTAAAATAAATTTTAAGTCTAAAGATTAAATATGTATGAATTTATAGACACATTAAAAGAATTTTTTAGTTTTACAATTTTAAATATCAGTATAAAAAAACTTATAATATTTTTTGTTATAATATTTGTTTTCTTTTTTTTAAAACAGGTTGCTACAAAATTTATTTTAAAAGGACTGAAAAAGTTAACAGGTAAAACTAAAACTGAAGTTGATGATCTGCTACTTGCCGCTTTAGAAGAACCTGCCAAGCTTATTATTGTATTGATTGGGTTTCACTTTGGTTTTTTATATCTAAATCTTCCTGATAGTTCACAATTGCTTGTAAAACATATCATAAATTCTTTACTAATATTTGCAATTTTTTGGTCAATTTATAGATCAGAATCAATCATTAGCAAATACATACAAAAGTTTTTTAAATACAAAGAACTTGAGCTAATTGATAGTTTTTTACCATTTATTAGTAAATTTACAAAAGTCACTATAGTAATTTTTGGGATAATATTTATTATCCAAGAATGGGGTTATAATGTAGGAGCTTTACTTACTGGACTGGGAATCGGTGGTGTAGCCATAGCTCTTGCTGCCAGAGATACATTAGCAAACTTTTTTGGTAGTTTAATGATATTACTTGACAGACCTTTCAAAGTTGGTGACTGGATAATATGTAACGATATAGAAGGAATAGTAGAAGATATTGGATTTAGAAGCACCAGAATTAGAACATTTGCAAAAGCCTTAGTTTCTATACCAAATTCCATTATTGCTACTTCACCCATAACTAATTGGTCACTTAGAGATAGAAGAAGAATAAAAATGATTATAGGTGTAACCTACTTAACACCTAGAGATAAAATGGAAAAAGCTGTTAGTGAAATAGAAAACATGCTTAAGAACCACCCTATGATACATGATGAACCATTAATGGTTTATTTTACTGATTTTAACAAAAGTTCATTGGATATTTTTATTTACTGTTTCACAAAAACAAGTGTATGGGCAGATTATCTTGCTATTAAACAAAATGTCAACTTAAAGATTATGGAGATTATAGAAAAATTAAACATAGAATTTGCATTCCCATCAATGTCTGTATATATTGAAAAAACACCTGAAAATGAAATAACTATTAAAAAGTTAAAAACTCCAACTTAGGAACTTTTTTTATTTCACCAATCTCATAAGCGTATTTATAAAAAATTTTAAGTCCATTTAGATGATTTAAGGTTAAGTCATAATTAATGGTTTCCCAATAATCGATAATTTGATATGATGTTAATCCCTTAAAATAATAATGATCAATTAAGGTAGATAAATTTTTTTTGGTATTAGCTTTAATACAAACTAGTTTATTGTAAAAATCTTTCAAAATATCTTTTTTTTCTTTTATAATTCCTCTATTAACCAACCACAACGCATACACAAAAGGGAATCCTGTAAACTCATACCAAAGCTTACCAAGGTCAAAAACATATTTAAACTCTGAATTATAAAATCGATATAATGCTTTATCACCTATATATAAAAAAGCATCACAATCGTTTTTATTAATGCTATAACTTACATTAATGTTTAAAAATTTTTTTAGTAAAACTTTTAAAAGAACTATACTAGTTCCTGACTCATCCGTAAGATAAATATTTTTATTCTCAAGATACTTAATCTCATAGTTACTAAAAAGACAAACGCTTTTTACCTCTTTAATACTACTAATAGATAGATTTTTTAAAATTAAATAATTTTCAGGATGCCTTGCATACTCAATACTACTACAACATGATATATCTATTCCACCATCCCTAAGCGCTTTATTAAGAACAGAAGGATAGGATTTAATAAACTTATATAAGCTATTTTTTTTAAGCTCATAAAAAATTGGATACACATTTGCATATTCTATTTCACCAATATTCAGCATATCACACCAAAATAAATTTTAAACCGATGAAAAATAAAACTACTGCACCTAAAATCTCAATTTTTTCACCAAAAAACTTTTTAGATATACTTCCCAAATATACACCAAGAATAGAAAAAAGAGCACATACAACACCAATTAATAGCGATGCTATAAAAACATTACCTTTATATAAAATAAAGGTAAAACCAACCCCAAGAGCATCCATACTTGTGGCAAGGGATAAAGAAATAAGAGATACTCCTTTAGTTGGGTCACTGTAATTGCACAATTTTCCCTTATTTTCCATCGCTTCTTTAACCATTTTGAAAGAAATAACAAACAGTATAATAGCTGCAATAAGATTTAAATTTTCCACAAACTCTTTCACCTTATAACCAACAAAAACTCCTATTAATGGCATCATAAACTGAAATAATCCAAAATGCCATCCAAGTCTAAAATAATGCCTTGGAGTATGATATTTACATCCTATTCCAAAAGAAATACTAAAAGCATCTATACTTAAAGCTACAGCAATAATAAATATTTCTACTGTGCTCATATTAATTTAAAAATAACCTCAGCAAAAATCAAACTAACTATCAATGAAAAAGGATAAACTGCTGCATAACTGATCGATGGTAATTCATTTTTTACCATATTATTTATAACACCTAAAGAAGGAGTGGATGTTAAAGTACCTGCAAGAAAACCTAAATACTGCAATCCGTTCATTTTCAAAATCTTTAAAACATAAAAACTAAAACTAAAAATAATAATAATTAAAGTAACAGTTGCAAACAAAACCGGGTAAATACCATAACTTGCCAACGATTCAACCAAATATCTTCCTGCATTTGTTCCAACAGTAGCTACAAAAAGAAGCTGTCCTAACACTTTCATAAGGTTGTTAGAATGAGGTGATAATTGCCAAACAATAGGACCTGTTCTTCCTAATCTACCAAATATTAAAGCACAAAGAAGAATTCCTCCAACAAAACTCAATCTAAAAACCCCAACAAAAGGAACACCAATAGGAATATAACCAATAAGCATACCTAAAACTATTCCAAATGAAATAGGAATAAAATCTGCTGATGGAAATGCCATTAAATTGTCACCTATTAGCTTGATTATTTTATCTTTATTTTTTTCAGGTCCGACAATATACAATTTATCACCAAGCATTAATGTTACCTCAGGCATGGGAGAAATATCTATACCAGCTCTTCTAACTTTAGAAATTCTACCACCCAATGCATAAAGTTCTTTTAACTCATTAATTTTTTTTCCTACCACATCTTTGTTACTTACAAGCAGTCTATAAATCTTCATATCATCTTTAAACTGCACATCTGCTTCAGTTTCTTCACCTGCAACTATTTTCATTCTTTTTAGCTGTTCAACAGTTCCTGTTACCCTTAAAATATCTCCATAATGGATTACAAAATCATCTACAATCTCACCTATTTCATGTTGTGATGCAATGCGTTCCACCACAGTACCTGTCAACCTTTCTAAATCACTTTTCTTAACTTTTTCTTTTTTAAATATTTCATTAGTTATTTTAAAATTTTTAGTAAGAATGGGAGGATGCTCTTTAAAAACTTCTTCCTTGTATTTTTCATATTCTTTATTAAAATCAATCTTAAAAACAATCGGTAATATTCTAAATACCAACACTGTAGCTACCAAAGCAAACGGATAAACTATACCAAAAATAACGGATATTGTATGATCATTTTTTATTTCAAGTGCAGATGCAAGCGCTGGAGCAGATGTTATAACACCAGTGTAAATTCCTGCTGAAATAGAACTATTGTATCCCAATAAATATGAAACTAATACTATAGAGAAAAAAAACAAAGACAACAAAGTTAAAGATAAAAGGTTCAATTTTAAACCTTCATTTTTTAAGGAATCAAAGAAACCAGGACCAGTCTGAAGCCCAATAGCATAAATAAAAATAGCAAGACCAAAATATTTAAAATCTTCAGGAATAACAATTCCAAAATGACCAGCTACTAGAGATACTATTAACAATCCAGCAATATCAAGACTAAAATTTTTATAGTGTAAATTACCTAAAACTAATCCTAATGATATTAATAAAAAAATGTAAAATACTGTTTGCAAATGGTCCATTTTATCTAAAAGCTTTTAAGAGCATAGTATATAATTCATCAATAAAATCATTCAAATCTCTCATCATTCCTGTAAAAACCCAAGTTGAAACAATCTCATCAAGTGTACCAAAAAACATTTCCCTTGCCAGATAAACATTCAAATTTTTAGATAAAATACCTTTTTCTTTTCCTTCTTCAATTACTTCCTCTATAACTTTGAAATAACTCCTCAAATTTCTTCTTATTTTACTGCGCAACTCAATATGTGGTTGTCTAAGTTCAATTTGCAACACCTTAGCCAAATCTGGATTATCTGCCATTATTTTTATATGATACTTTATCAATACCTTTAGTTTTTCAGCAGGATCTTCAATATTTATGATTTCCTTTTTTGCATTCAGTACATATTCTTCAAGCTTAATTTTAAAAATAGTAACCAAAATATCTTCTTTGTTCTGAAAATAATTATAAATTGTACCATCTGCTACATCGGCCATTTCTGCAATATCTTTTACTTTAGCATTATGAAACCCCTTATTACCGATAACTTTAATAGCAGCATTAAGTATTCTTTCAAATTTATTTTCTTTACTATTTTCCATTTTTCCTCCCTAACTCAATAGATCTATTGGTTGCAGCCTCAACAGCATTAATAAGAGTTGTTCTTAAGCCGCCCTGTTCAAGGGTATGTAATCCTGCTATTGCAGTCCCCCCTGGCGATGTTACCATATCTTTAAGTCTACCTGGATGCATATCAGTTTCTAATAAAAGTTTGGCTGATCCAAGAACGGTTTGAGCAGAAAGCTTTAATGCAACATCTCTAGATAAGCCCATTTTCACACCTGCATCACTAAGTGCTTCTATAATCATAAAAATATAGGCAGGTCCACTTCCTGACAATCCAGTAACTGCATCTAATTGAGTCTCATCCACAATAACCACTAATCCTACAGCTTGGAAAATCTCATAAGCTAATTTAATATCCTCTTCTTCAGCATGAACCCCACTACATATTGCTGTAGCCCCTTGAAGCACTAAAGCAGGAGTATTTGGCATACTTCTGATAACACGAAGTTCCTTACCTATCATACGCTCGATGTATTCAGTACTTATTCCTGCGGCAATCGATATAATAAGTTTTGATTCATCTATAGCATGGTCAATTTCTTTTAAAATTCTATCAATTATTTGGGGTTTTACTGCCAAAACAACTATATCAACATTTGAAACAAGCCTTACATTATCTTTATAAATAATATTTATTCCATATTCTTTTTTCAAGGCTTCCAGTTTTTCAATATTTATATCACTTGTAAATATATCATCGGGTGGTAAAAGCCCCGACTTTAATATACCTTTAATTAATGCGGTAGCCATATTACCTGCACCTATAAAACCTATCTTTTTACCAGAAAACACTCAACCCTCCCTAATCCATGTTTCAATTTTTCCAAATAATTCATCTCTAAAAGGATTATCACCCAATGTTAAAACATGTTTTATACTTTTTTGCTTTATTAAATCAATCTTTTTTTCATTAGTTTTTATTTTTCTATAAAACAACTTCACTTTTTTGGCATCAACAATATCATCATACTCTGATAAAATTATATATGTTGGAATATTCACTTGATTTATATTTTTCCAAGTAAGTTGTATAAGTAAGTAAAGCTGATAAAGCCCTTGAACAGGCCTAACACGGTAATAATATTTTGACAAACTTTTATCAAACTCATCTTTCAAAATATAATCTTTAAACTTCCTTATAATAGGAATTAATTTAAAACCAAAATCTTTTATTCCTAAAGCTGGTGACAACACAACAACTTTATCAGCACCATTTAAAATTGCCACATTAATAGCCAAAAGTGCACCCATAGATTGTCCAATTACAACTAACTTTTGACAATTCTTCTTTAATACAAAATAACCATATTTTAAAGATTCATACCAGTCTTGATATGTTAATATATTTAAATTTTTAGGATTACTTCCATGTCCAGCTATTCTTGCTAAATAAACACTATAACCTTTATTATGTAGATAATTAGCCAAAAATGACATTTCATATGGTGAAGCAGTAAATCCATGTACAAGTAAAACTCCTATTCTATTATTCCCTGGTAAAAAATTTGGAAAATTCTCTTTAACCGAAACACCCTCTGATTGAGCTCTTTTTATATCGAGAGTCAATAGCTCATAAGTATCTACAGATTGTAAATCTTTATAGGGTCTTAATTCAGCTAAATTCACCATATAAAACTTCATATATAAAAAAATTATTAAAAAAAATATTATCCATGGAATTACAAACCATTTAACAATTTGCACTTAATCTTATCTAAATCCTCCTTTCCTTTTCTTGAATAAAAAACTTGTTTATATCTAAGCAGTTTTTATCCCCCTTTAAAAAAAAAGACAAGAATCTTTCAAATTTATCAAAAATATCTTTATCTATTACATGTTCAATCCTGCAAGCATTTTCTTCAGCTCTTTTTTTATCAACAGATAATACTTCCACTAAAAATTGAGTAATAATAGTATGTTTATGAAAAATCTCTTCTGCATATTTTACTCCTTCGCCAGTCAAAGTAATGCAACTGTACTTATCATAATTAATCAACCCTTTTTCAGATAATAATTTTAAAGCGTTAGTAACAGAAGACTTTTTTACACCAAGTTTTTCTGCAATATCTTTCACTCTAGCAACAGAACTTTCTTTTAAAAGGATATAAATAGCTTCTAAATAGTCTTCCATATTTCTAGATAGTTTTTCAGACATAAAATACTCCACAAGCAAGCTTCCGCAATTATATATAATTTTTAGAAATATTCAAATTAAACTTTTTAAATTCTAAATATCCAATATAAACTTAGTACATAACTATTTTATGCCAAAAAATGCTCT